>CAKQJJ010000006.1 GCA_934247335.1 uncultured Clostridia bacterium
ATTTTGTCGTATACGTAGCGTTTTCGCTTATATTGGTATACGGAGTAAAAGAAAAAGATGTGATATGTCTATTCCTTAACGCAGACAGGAGTTCGCGGTGACGCAGTCACCAAGGGCGCTCGTCGCCCGCTCTCTTGCCTGGGGAGCCAAGTAAAAAAGTCGACATTTTTGCAAAAATAGCAAGCGTGGGCTTTTTTCTTGTCTGAAAATATGCTATAATATAATTGCGTGACGGAAAAACATTTGGGCTGACGATATGAAAAAGACGATTTGGGATAAACGATTAAATCTGAAAGAGCAAGGGTTTTCGGAGCATATATGGAAAATTACGGAATGCGACGAAGTAATAGACGAATTGCTCGGAGAAAACCGCGTGATATTGGGCGGTGAAATATTAAAGAAAAAAGCCGGCGAATACGTATACGACGGAAGCGGTTGGTTTTATAACGGAGATTCGTGCTTGGAATCGGCAAAAAGGGCGAAAGAATATTTCGCTTCGTGGGCACCCGACGACGATTTAGCTGTTATTTTCGTCTTTACACCGGACAAAGAAACCGAACAATAGTTTATTTTCCGGAACATTATTCCGTAGGGCGGGGGCGCAACGCTTTTTTGGGGCGTGGTATACGGTTTTAAAGCCTCGCCCTTCGGGAGAGGTGGCGCCGTAAGGCGACGGAGAGGGTTGTAGGGACAGGCGTCCGCGACTGTCCGAAAAGAACGGCGGCGGGAGCAAGCCCCCGCCCTACGAAAGAAGTCATTTGTGTGACACAAACTAAATTATTCTATTTATACTCTATCGCTTGCTTTTACTAAAAACCACAATCGGACAGCCGAGGACGTCTGTCCCTACAGTGAGAAAACGAGCGTTTGTTTTCTCTCATACCTAAAAGCGTTGCGGGGCGCGACGCGCTCCGCAAACAGTCCGGTGGACTATTCGTAGCCAAAGCGGGAGCAATTTATAATTTCGACCGGGAACTGCTTCTGCCGCACACTTAAAATCGGGACGATGAGGTATATAATAATTTCGTTTAAGAAGGAGAAAAAAGAATGGAAATGTCAACGTTTATAAGAAAAATTTTAGATGATAAAGATTATAGAGCCGAAAAAGCATTTGCTTATGACAATTACGGTATGTTTGAAGGTAAAGATAATACTATAAGCGAACAGCTATTTCTTGAATTTATAAAAGCGATGCAGAAAGATAAATTGTTGCTTAGAATTTATAGCGACATAAGCGCACATTTGCTGATTAAGAACAATCTTACGGATAGAGTATTTAATGAATTGGTTAAAATGTCAAAGAAATCAAAATATAGATGGAACTTTGTCGATTTATGTCATGCGGATTTAATTGATTCTCAAAAAGAATATTTAAAATCTTTGAATCTCAACGACGCTTATTGGTATTGATATATCTTATAATTTTTCGACAAAAGTAATGCAGGGGGCGTTAAAATGAATCAAAATAAAGACGATAATTTTTTTCTGGAAGTTTCATATGCAGAAGCATATAGGGACGAAAGATTTGATGTCACGACAACTCCCTGCGTGACAATAGTCGGAAATAAAAAAGGAATAAAGTATTTGGTCGACAGAATTGCCGATTACCTGGAAAGTGGCGATTGCGATTACGATAATCTAAACTTTGATATCGGTCCGGATTTATCGGGAGGAAATATTAAGTTGGATATTGTATGTGATGAAGAGTGCAAATTACAAAAAAAGTAGCTTTTAAAAGTGAAAGTAATCCTAAATTACCTTTATTTGGAACTAATTTGCATTCAGATGATTTTATTAATAGGCGGTGATATAAGTGCCGGAAATAAATATTTTATGTATAAAACCTAAAGGTAAAATAGTCTATAACAAAGAATTGTTTTATCTGGAAAAGGGCAAATGTTACGCGGATAATTGGGAAGTCGTAGGGGCATTGCAAGGAGAATGGTATCGCGTTTATTCAAGGGCAAATTATAATAACGATGATTTTGTTTGTGGGGCTTATGATATCGTTAGCGGTGTATCTGCTCCTAATTTTGCAGATTATTATAAACATTTGTTGTTGGACGATTTTGATGCGCTTTTTAAGAAAGACAATCCGGGAAACACAACCGAATATATAAGTTTTATAAACACTGAAACGCGTGACGAATTTTGCGAGCTGATTCATGATTTTATAAAGCGTTCTAAAATAAAAGCGGCAATGATTTTGTTTAGAGAATCATTAGATCCGCCGGAAAAAATTGTAGGGTGTATAACTATTGATAAATTTATAGATTTGTTAAATAAAAATCAGATTTATCAAAATTTGGCATATATAGTTAAAGAACGAAACGAAGACGAAAAATATTGGGAATTATAACTTAAATAGAATTGATTTTTATTATAGCAACCATAGCGCGGACACCATAATGAAGATATTGACGGCGAAAGAATCAAAGCAAATACGGCTGAATTACATTAACAAATTTCTCAACAAGAATACAGATTTATTTCAACATGAAATAAGCAAACCAAAGTTGTACTCTGACGGCTACTGTTATTGCGGCTATATGTGGGATACATTTTTAAATCCCCGGTTGATTGGCTACGATCAAGCAATTAAAAAAATAATGTCCTCTGAATTCATTTACGTACTTTGGGATATAAATTCATGCGAGAATATTTTTATTCAAAATTATTGGAAATACCCAAAAAAAAGAATTCTTTTAATTCCAACTGCAGAATTTAAAAAGATATCCGATACCCTTCCGGAAGATATTTACATTTTTGATGAAACTTTTGAATGGACTATTGCCTTAACTCACGAAGATATTGGCGGCGCAAGATATTGCTTATATCAAAAAGCCATAAATAGCAGCACGTAACGACGCTTATTGGTATTGATTTTTATCTCTTATTTGCCGTTAAGCCGATATTTATAGATATTAGAATCAGTTATCGTTTTTGCGATAACTTTTTTTCGTTTTTACTTCAAATATGTAAAATTTTGACGCGGAGTAGGGAAACGACTGCGTTTTATTTTTTCTCAGTTGTGACGGAGAGCAGCCTTTTCTGCGTTTAATCAGTGCAATAAGCCCTTTTGCGTCGGAAAAGCCTACCTCGTTTGCTATTGCGGTTACCGACAAATCGGTATTTTTAAGTAAACTCAACGCTTCGTTTAAGCGCAGTTCGTTCTGATATTCCTTGGGAGTAAAGCCGGTGAGCGCGTGAAACTGTCTTATGAAATAAAACTTGTCCGTATACGCAATCGAAGACAGCGTGTCCAAAGTTATTTTTTCTTTGTAATGTTCCATTACGTATTTAATCGCGTCCGTAATGCCGGCTCGCCCGTCGCTAACGTCGCATTTTTGCAGAAGTTCGGTCAACAGGTTGTAAAGAAGCGACGAAATGAGATATTTATTTTCGCTACCGGATTGTATCATAGTCGTAATTTGTTGTACGGCGGATTCAAGCGACGGAGGAATAAAGCCCGGCATTACGCAGCCGAACTTCGATTGGAAACTGTCGTAAAATCCCTTGACTTCGGGTCCGTACAAATACACGAAATACGCCTCGTACGGAATGTCGCCTCCGTTTACGACGGTGTGCGCGTCCTCTTGCGAGAAAAACAGAGTGTCGCCTGCATGCGCTTTGTACGTTTTGTTTTTGGTTTTCAAAACCACTTCGCCTTTACGCACGCCGTACAGCCCGTACGAATTGTAGCCCGTCCTTGAAACGGAGTGTTTCAATCCGCCGATCACGTATCCCGATTGCACGACGTTATATAACAGCGGGTGGCGATAATAGTCGTCCGGACGTATGGCAAGCGTTGTGCCGGAAAGCAATTCTACCGTTTTTTGGGTGGTTTTCATTTTCTTTATTCCCCGTAATTGTGTTTAAGTTTGCAATTTTGTGTATTGAAACGAAAAGATGAATCTGGTATAATCTAAATATACTAAATATCTTGAATTATGTCAACAAAAAACGGAAATTTAAGGAGCAGAAAAATGAAAAAGTTTTTCAAAAGCAGGACTTTTCTGAGTTCGGTACTCGGCATTGCACTGTGCGCCAGCCTTATTGCGGGCGCAACGTTTGCGATTTTCACCGGTGAAGCAAGCGTCAATATCGCCGTCACCAGCGGTAAGGTTAACGTTACGGCAACAGTCGATAATCTTAAACTGTATTCGTTGGATAACATTGATACAAACACGTTTACCGGCACCGAAACCGAAAGAACGAAGGAAGGTTTTTTTCTGAATAAGGGCACGGCAACTCTGTCCGGGAATAAGCTTTCCCTTGACAGGCTCACCCCGGGCGACAAAGTAACGTTCGTCGTGAGTATCAAAAACGAAAGCAACGTCACTATTAAATACAGAACGCTGTTTGCGGTGAAAGATTCGGGACTTTTCGAGGCGCTTAAAGTGTCCATCGGCGGAAAAGCGGTTGGCAGTGCAAGTGACTGGGCTGTAAAAAATGCAGGCGAAGAAATTTCTCCCGTGGAATGCTCGATAGAACTGCCTGCGTCCGCAGCAGATAAATATCAGGATAAATCGTGCGAAATCACGGTTGCCGTCGAAGCAATTCAGGGCAACGCCGACGAAATCACGAGAGATTTCAATATCGACGTAAAAACGGTTTATAATAAGCCGGTGACGGGCGGCGAAGTCACGCTCAGCGAAAGCGAATACGCGGAGTTTGTTGACTTGCAGGATTACGGCGCCGTGTGCGAGTATCAATCGTCCGACGGCTCACCCGTGCAGATAACGTTTGACCGTCAGCCTCACACGCTCATATTCAGCGGCGTATCTCACGACGGAATGCAAACGAAAGAAGTTAAAGTGAAAATTAACGTCGCGCTCCCTTTCGGCACTCATTCTATTACGGGCGGCGGAAATGAAAAGTACGTTACTTACGATTACGAAAAGCTGGCTTATTCGCTTAACGGTTCCGCAACCGTCACGGGCGAAAACGGAGTAAACTTAAACGGCAGTTACGCATTCTCGGCGCAAATTTATCCGCAGTCGCTTTCTCAGGGTAGCGAGGTGGTTTTTTCGGCGGTTTACGCCAATAACTATCAGATCCGTCTGGCGCTGAGAGGAGTGGACGAAAGCCGGTATCTTATCTTTTCCGACTATAAGGATAAATCCGGGTTCCTCAATTACATGGCGCATATTTCTTCGGCGGAGTACGACGAAGAACAGGGCTTGAACATGGGCGTCATAGTATCCGGCGGCAGCATGGCGATGCTTGTTGACGGCAACGTTATTTACAGAAGAACGCTCCCCGGACTTACTTATACCGAAATGTTCTTAAATACTTACGAATGCGTGGCGCAAATGAAAAATCTGCAAATCGTATCCGACCAAGCGCAGGCAAAAGCTATGTATGAAAATGCGCTCGTAAACTACACAGACAAATTAACGGGCATTTCTTTGATAGACACTTCGGAAAATATCGGTAGTTTTGTCGAAAACGGCGACGGAAGCGTATACGTCGAAGGCAAAAACTCAAATAAAAGAGTAATGGGCGCGCTTTACCTGGAAGGAGTGCCCGTAGGCGGCTACGAATATGCGGTTTCGGGACAGTTATACATAACCGATACGAAAACTTCGGGCGGAGCGGCAAGCAAAGTCGAACTGCAAATTGCCAAAAACGTGAACAACTTTGTAAAGTTCCACCTTTTCCGCTTCCCCACCAATAACAGTCTGTATGCTTATCCTACGGTAAACGGAAAAGCGTTAACGGAAAACGGTGTCCCTTGCGAAAAAAACACCATGCCCAAGGGTACGGAATATAAACTCGATTATCTGTTCGTGTACAGCGGACAGGAAATAAAAATGTATTTCAAAGACGGAGAGTATGCCGCCGATTATAAATGCGTGTACAGTCTGGACGCAAATTGGGGCTACACGATGTTTACGATAGCAATGCGGCAGTACTGCAACGTGACTTTCAGCGATTTCAAGACCTATTACGGCGACGATTTCGACGCGCTCGTAAATTCTCTTGAAGGCAGCGTTAATGAAGTAAAATTCTCTGCCGAAAAGGATACGCTTACGGAAGAAAGCTGCTTTGTAAGCGGCAATGCGGGTACTTATTACAAGGATGACAGTGCGTACGACAAAGCGTTTGCGGTTAAGGACGGAAATGCGGTAAGCGGAGAGTACTGGATGGTTTCGGGCAGAATGCAGTTCGGAGAATACGCCGCGTGGACGCAGGGCGAACTGAGCGCGTATGCGGACCCGACTCACGCCGTCAGGTACGTGTTCGAGTACACCGGTTCGGCTTACCAGGTTTTCCACGAAATCAAAAACGGTACCGATAACTGGACGGGGTACACGCTGCTAATTAGACCGCAAACGAAAAACGCCGCAACCATGAATTTCACGCTCGTAAATTACGGTGGCAAAACCTCGCTGCTTATAGACGGCTACGTCTATCACACCTCGGAATTTGAATTTCTGAAAAACGCCGCGGCAACCGTCGGAGGCAAGGGCGGCACGGTAATTCTGAAAAACACGACGGCAAACACGAACGATCAGGATGTGGAGAATTTTGTATCCGATATGAAAGAGTATACTTACGTTTCGCCTTACGAAACGAGAATCAACAACCTTGCAAAACAATATGAATCTGCCCAAACCGGCGGCGTTCTTATAATGGGTTCGAGCACCATGGACTATTGGAGCGATTGGCAAACGGACATCGGCGGCAGACTGGGCTACAACGTCGGCATCGGCGGAACGATCGTGGAAGACTGGCTTTACGCTTACGATAAGCTCGTAAAACCGTTTGATCCGTCGGTTATTCTGGTGTACTTAGGCGGCAACAATATCAACAATATGGGGCACACAGGAGCGTATGCTGAAAGTCTGATGGAGAAGCTGCTGAGTCAAATGCACGCCGATTTCCCCAAAGCCGAAATTTACTATATTTATTCCATGGCGGTTCCCAGTTGCTATAAAGGCGGCAAATTCAACTATGAATACGGTCGGTTTATAGAAGAGATGAAAACGCTCGTGGAAAACACCGAGTGGCTCAGCGGAATAGACACGTTCGGCGACCTGACCAGAGACGGCGAGGCAAAAAAAGAGTTGTACAGAGACGACGGCATACATCTCAACGCCGACGGCTACGACCTGTTTGCTAAGATAATAAACGACGCGGTATTCAATAAACAATAAAACCAAAAGCAGAATTAACCGTAGGCGGTCAGTTCTGCTTTTTTTAATATAAAGTCGACGTTTTTGCCTGAAATGCGAACGTCGGCTTTTTTGTGTACCCGAAAGCGTTTTATATAAATGACTTGAAAAAATCGGGGAAATATGGTATAATAAAAAAATCTAACGGCATATAAAACGGAAATTTAAGGAGGTTGCGGAGAATATGATCGGACCGGATCCAAACGCGGTTTATCCCAACGAAAAGGTTAAACAAATCGTCTACATAAAGAACGTCGTCACGCGCCCGAATATCGTCGTCGGCGATTATACTTATTACGACGACGTTGACGGCGCCGAGAACTTCGAGCGGCACGTTACGCATCACTATGAATTTCTTGGCGATAAGCTTATTATCGGGCGGTTTTGCGCAATCGCAAGGGGCATAGAATTCGTGATGAACGGCGCAAATCACCGAATGCAAAGCGTAACCACTTACCCGTTTAACATAATGGGCGGCGGCTGGGAAAAATTTGCGCCGGCAAGAGCCGACCTGCCGCTTAAAGGGGATACGGTTGTCGGAAACGACGTGTGGATAGGATAGAACGTAACCGTGATGCCGGGCGTTCATATCGGCGACGGCGCGATTATTGCGGCAAACTCGGTAGTCGCGAAAGACGTTCCGCCGTATTGCGTTGCGGGCGGGAATCCGTGCTGCGTGATAAAACGCCGTTTTGACGACGAACTTACCGAGTACCTTATAAATCTTCAATGGTGGAATTGGGCTCCGGACAAGATTTTCCGCAATATGGAAGCCTTGTGCAGCGGCGATTTAACCAAAATCAGAAATATTAAAGACTGACGGATTTCCGCCCGTCGGATATTAAACGCGGCGGAACGGTAATAAATTCGGAGCAATCGGCGCAGATACGCAAAAAATCTTGACTTTTTCAGAGAAAAAGGTATACTTTTACCTGTAAAACTTGAAGAGGAAAAATTATGTTTACCGAAAACGACATCGAAAAACTGTTTGTAAAAGAAGAATACGAAACCGTGCATAAAAGCGATTTTGCCATTGTGCTCGGCTGCGACACCCAAGGGGCTGTTGCGCGCGCCGATATGGCGGCAAACTTTTATTTTGCAGGCGGGGCGCCCAAGCTTATCGTTTCGGGCGGAGTGATGCGCGATTACGGCGGAAAAAAGCTGTCGGAATGCGAGATAATGCGCTTGCGACTGATTGAAAAAGGCGTTCCGGAAAGCGCGATAATCGACGAAAACCGCGCGTCCGACACCATCGAAAACATGACCTGCGGGCTGGTGGAAATGTGCAAAAACTGCAAAATTCTGAAAGTGAGAAACGTTACCGTAATCACCCAGCCGCATCATATTCCCCGTTCGGTGCTGACGGCAAAGATTTTTCTGCCGCCGTACATGCGTATTTTCGGCTACACCGAGAACACGAGAGAGTATATGGAAAAGCGTAAAGCCGATTTCGTTCGCGAAACAGAACTTCTCAATTGGGTTATCGGCGACAGCGGCGCGGACAGCCGTGAAATCACTGACAGGCTGTAATAGGCTGTAATAATTTATTAAAGCGTTTGCAAAAAGTTTTCAAGCCGACCGAAACGACGTAAATTACCGAGGAAAAATAATGAGCAATATCACAAAGAAAGCAATAGCGGCTTCGCTTAAAAATCTTCTTAAAGAGAAAAAACTCAATAAAATCACGGTGCAGGACATCGCCGACGATTGCGGAATAAACAGGCAGACTTTTTACTATCATTTTCAGGACGTGTACGACCTTGTGGAATGGATATGTATACAGGACACCGAAAAAGTGCTTAAAGAAAACCGAACTTACGCCACCTGGAAAGAGGGCTTTTTGTCCGTGTTCGAGCTGGCAAAGCAGGATAAAATATTTATCGACAACATTTATCATTCGGTATCTCTCGAACTGCTCGAACAATATCTGTACCGACTCGTGTATCCGCTTTTGAAAAACGTCGTGGACGAAAAGTCATGCGGGTGGACGATAAGCGAAGAGGACAAAAAATATATCGCCGATTTCTATAAATACGCGTTTGTCGGCGTTCTTCTGGAATGGATTCGCGACGACATGCGCGAAAAGCCCGAAGAGATAGTCGAGCGCGTGGGCAAAATAGCCGACGGCACGATAGATCTTGCGCTTAAAAATTTCGGCTGTAAATAAAATCCGGGAAACAGAAAGTTCGCTTGAAACAGGCGGGCTTTTTTTTATACAAATCCGGCAAAATGACAAAATTTTTTACACTTTTTTCTTGCCGTCGCGAAATGCGACAAAACCGAAAAATCGACTATTGCAATTTATTTTCCGAGGGATTATAATGTAGCCATAAAACAAATCGGAGGTAATTTGATTATGTATTACGGAGCAGGCAATTACGAAGCGTTCGCACATCCGGTCAAACCCGAGGGCGTGGACGGAAAATCGGCGTATATTATCGGAACGGGACTTGCGGGTCTATCGGCGGCGTTTTTCCTCGTTCGCGACGGTCAGATGAAAGGCGAACATATTCACCTTCTGGAAAAACTGGATATAGCAGGCGGTTCGTGCGACGGCAGACAGTTTGCCGGACAGGGCTATTATATGAGAGGAGGCAGAGAAATGGACAACCATTTCGAAGTTATGTGGGAAATGTTCCGCGACGTTCCTTCGCTTGAAAATCCCGGACTTTCCGTTCTCGACGAGTATTACAGACTCAACAAGAAAGACCCCAACTATTCGCTTTGCCGCGCAACCGTCAATCGCGGCGAAAACGCGCATACCGACAATAAATTCGGACTTAATAAAGAAGCCGCCATGCAGATAAACAGACTGTTCATGACGCCCGAAGAGGATCTCGAAGACAAAAAAATAAGCGACTATTTCGACGATAACTTCTGGAACAGCAATTTCTGGCTTTACTGGCAGACGATGTTCGCTTTCCACGCATGGGATTCGGCGCTTGAAATGAAACGCTATCTCCAAAGATACGTCCATCACATCGACGGCTTGCCCGACTTTTCCGCACTGCGCTTTACCAAATACAATCAGTACGAGAGCCTTATTCTTCCGCTTCAGAAGTACCTCGAAGCGCACGGAGTTAAGGTGGAATACGGTATGGACGTAAAGAACGTCGTATTCGACATAAACGGCAAAAAGAAAGTGGCAAAGAAAATCGAATACGTTAAAAACGGACAGAAAGGCGAAATAGACCTTCTCGAAAGCGATCTCGTGTTCATTACCAACGGCTGTTGCACCGACACGAGCTGCTACGGCGATCAGACGCACGCTCCGGATCTCAGCAAAGTGAGAAAGGGCGGCGGCGAGTCCTGGGACTTGTGGAAAAATATCGCCATTCAGGATCCCGCGTTTGGCAATCCCGACAACTACTGCGATTATCCCGATCAGACGAACTGGATGAGCGCGACCGTCGAAACCTCGGACGACGAGATTATCGAATATATCGAAAAAATCTGCCGCAGAGATCCCCGCGCCGGCAGAGTTACCACCGGCGGCATAGTCACCGTCAAGGACAGTGTGGATAACTGGTATATGTCCTGGACAATCAACCGTCAGCCGCAGTTCAAATCGCAGGATAAAAAGTCGGTGCTTATATGGCTGTATGCGCTCAACACCGACAGACCGGGCAACTACGTCAAAAAGCCCATGCGCGAATGTACCGGCGAAGAAGTTTGCCGCGAGTGGCTGTATCACATCGGTTTGCCGCTCGAAAAAATCGACGAGTATGCAAAAACCAAAGCCAACACCACAACTTGCTATATGCCGTTCATAAACGCGTTCTTCCGTCCGAGAAAAAACAGCGATCGTCCCAAAGTCGTGCCGGAAGGAGCTGTAAACTTTGCGTTCATCGGTCAGTTTGCCGAAACGCCGAGAGATACCATTTTCACCATCGAATATTCGATGCGTACCGGTATGGAATCGGTTTATACCTTGCTCGATATCGACAGAGCGGTACCCGAAGTATGGGGCAGCGTATACGACGTGAGAGAACTTCTTAAAGCCGTGTATTATGCGCTTGATAAACAGCCCATAACAAGTATGAAGCTTACTATGAAGGAAAAATTGCTGCTGAAAGACGTCACGGAAAAATTTAAGGGTACGGACGTCGAAAAACTGATTAAGGAAAGCGGCATTCTCTGATTCAGGCGAAGAGAAAACAAATAACGTTAAAAACGTCGGCGATTGTATTTTTCGTCGGCGTTTTCGTATTTTTCGCGGTTGACTTTTGTTTTCTTCGCCGGTATAATAGATTTACTAAAATATCTATCTTTTGTCCATAAAGCGCTATCTTTTGCCGATTTACGGAAAGTCGGCGAAGTGGTATAATTCAAGTGTTCGGAGCAAAAAATGAGCGAAAAAACGTTTAATATATCGGTTACCAACGACGGCGTGAAGGCTTTTCCCATGCACGCACACGACGCGGAAGAAATAGTTTTGTACGTCGAAGGCGAGGGCGTCATGCGCACGACCGAGCGCGACGTAAAGTTTTTTCCGGGCAAAATACTGGTAATTCCGCGCGGAATAATGCACGGGTCGGCGTCCGATAAAAATTTCAAAAACGTTTGCGTTTACTGCGATTTCGGCGAAATAAAAAAGGTCACCGAAGTAAGCGATACGGCAACCGGCTGCGTTTCGTCGCTTATAAAAATCATGAACTACTATTTTTATTCCGATCGGGAAATGAGCGAGAGTCTGCTCGTTCCGCTTAAAGACGCGATACTTCTGCAACTTAATGAAAATTTTTCGGGCAGCGGAGCGGTGGAAAGGGTGTATCTCGACATGTGCGAAAACTACGCCCGCCCCGATTATTCGCTTAAAGACGCGATAAAAAACAGCCACTATTGCGACGATTATTTCCGCGCGAAATTTACCGCCGCGTACGGTATGCCGCCGCTTAAACTGCTGAATAAAATGCGACTGGATAAAGCTCGGCGCATGCTTTCGGTGCCCATGGGTAAGCTTTCCGTGGGCGAAGTCGCGGCTGCGTGCGGCTACGGCGACAGACTGTATTTTTCGAGAGCGTACAAAAAAGCGTTCGGAATAAGCCCCGAACAAGAGAAACTAAACGCCGCAAAAGGCAAAGAATTCAAACGAAATTAACTTAAAGGAGAGAAATTTATGCAGTGGAAAGGACACGAAAAGGGAATGGGAATAGGCGGCTGGCTGACCAACTACAAGCGCTTTAACTGCATTCCGATGGACAAGCGCCTGGACTTAACCGTGGGCGACTACGAGCATTTCGACTCGTACATAACCGAAAAGGACGTAAAATACATCGCCTCGCTCGGCTTCGATCATATCCGCCTCGGGTTCGATCAGATAGTGGTGGAAGAAAAGCCCGGCGTTCTGCGCGAGCGCACGATGAAGCTTATCGACAATTTCGTGGGCTGGTGCAAAAATGCGGGAATAAACGCCGTTCTCAATCTGCACAAGGCGATAGGAAACTACTGCGACGTAGATTTTCCCGTTTCGCTGTTTGAAAGCGACGAACTTAAAGAAAATTTTATCACGCTGTGGAAAAATTTTGCCGAAAGATATAAAAATCAGCCACACGTGGCGTTCGAGCTTCTCAACGAAGTGCGCGGAAGCAGTGCGGACTGGAACGCGCTGTGGATTAAAACTCTGTCCGAGATACGCAAAATCGCGCCCGATTCGTACGTGGTTGCCGGCGGAAACGATTGGAACAATCCGCCGTCCATGCGTGAAATCGCCGTAGTGGACGACCCCAAACTGGTTTACACGTTCCACATGTACTATCCGCACAACTTCACTCACCAGAAGGGCGTTCTGCAAATATGGCAGGTCTACTACAACCGCGATATGCCCTATCCGTGCGACGCGAAAAGGTATATCGAGTGCGGCGAGACGCTCGGCTTCCGCGACGACTATCTCGATAAGGGCGGCAAAATGGACATAGGCGCGCTCGAAAACGCTCTGCGCCCCGCTCTGGACTTTGCCGACCGCCATCCCGACAAAATGGTGTGGTGCGGCGAGTTCGGAACCATTCGCCACGCGAATATTGCCTGGCGCGAACACTGGATGAACGACGTCATTCTGCTTCTCAAACGCCACGATATTTCCTACTGCGTGTGGAACTATTTAAGCACGCCCAACGACGGCAACCGTTTCAGCCTCGCGGACGACGAAAACCGCAAAATATTAAGCGAAAACTTCAAAAAAATTCTTCTCGGCGACGTAAAAGAATACTGAAAATTTCACGATTGGTAAAAACGTGAAACTTGTACGGATTTCCGCAAAATACGATTGACTTTGCTTCCGAAAAATGCTATAAATAAAGAAAAAACGCAAGCGGCTAAAAAAACGTCGTATGCGAAAACGGGAGAAAACGATTATGGCTGATTACGTCGCAGAATTCGAGAAACTCGGCTTCGGAATGTTCGCGCATTACGGGCTTTACAGCGTGCTCGGCAAAGGCGAATGGGCGCAACGATTGACGGGTATAAGCAGGGAAGAGTACGAAAAAACCTTACGAGCCTTATCGCCCGAGCGGTAGAAGTCGTATTGGAGTAAAAAAATAAATAGTTGAAGTAAAACTAAAACGCCTTTCCTTTTTTTCTGGGGAGGCGTTTTTGCGTGCTGCGGAGAGAAAAATAAGAGTTTACTCCGTTTGTTTAGCGTTCCCGGTTTTACGGCGATCAGGCGGCGTTTTCGTCGTCAAGCGAGGGCGCGTGTTCCGGATTTTGCGCTACGTATAGCTTTTTCCAGTTAATAAAGCCGTAAACGTCGGCAAGCAGGAAGGCGGAAAAGCACGCGATTACCGAAACGTACGACAAGTCTTTTGCCGCGGCAAGCGACCACAAAACTATCAGAACGACGTCGTTGGCGGCGTACGCCAGCGAGAAGAACGGACTGCGGCGGAAGGTAAGGTATGCCGCGATAAAGCTGGTGGCAACCGAAATGGTACTCGGAACGAGATTTGCCGTATCGAAGTATTCGAGAATAAAGTAAAATCCGAACGTTACCGCGGCGGTAAGAATAAACGCGAGGACGTATTCCGACGGCTTTAATTTGTTGATTTTCACTTCCGCACGACTGCCAGACGGATGACGGAGCCAGCTGACGAGCGCGACGACAGCCATTGGTGCGGTCATGCCGAGATAGGTCATCATCTCGCCGTAGTAGGTAAACGACCACGAAATCACGCCGTACACCGCCGAAAAAGCCAGCATCAGCAGTTGCCCTATCGGATTGCCCTTGGCGTTGAAAATAATGGAAGTTACGCCGATAAGCGAAGCGCACAGCGTAAGGTAGTTGCGCCTGTCAAACAGCAGAAACGACGTCACGATGATGACTACCGCCGCCAGAAAGAGAATAATTTCGGCTTTGGAAAAGTAGAATTGTTTTTTTTGCGTTTTGGGGTTTAAGATTTTTGTTTTTCATGTTTTTCTCCAAAAAAATAAGGCACCCGTGCACGCATCTGCTAAGACCTGACGATGCGTACGCGAATGCCCGATAAGTGCATTCGGTTACCCGGTGGCAACCTGTTATATTTCGTTTACGCCCATATATTATCATAAAAAGAATTAAAAAGCAAGCGTTTTTCACTCGTTTTTCAACTTTGTAAATAAGCGCGTTTTCGTTTGCTATTTTTTGCGGGTTATTGTATAATATGTCCGATTTTCTTTGGAAACGGAGATTATTGCAATGGAAAAATCACGAAAAAAGGAAGGATTCCTTAAAAGACTTATGCGCCCGGCAGACCTCACGCAAGGCAAACCGTGGCTTGTAATACTCAAATACGCCGCGCCGATAATACTTTCTCAGCTGCTGCAACAGATTTACGTTCTCACCGACGCCGCCATATGCGGTCAGGTCTTGTCTGCCGAACAGGTGGCGGGCGTAAACGATACCTTTCCGCTTACTTTCATGTTTTTGCAGTTCGCGTTCGGCTGTACGGGCGGATTCGGAGTAATAACCGCGGCAAGAGTGGGCAAGTCCGACGAAAAGGGCGTGCGCGCGTCTTTCGTAACGCAGATTTACCTGTCGCTGATAATATCGGCTATATTAACCGTTTTGTCGGTTGCAACTCTTCCGTATATGTTGCGCCTTATAAACGTAACGCCCGATAACGCCGAGGTTTATTCGGCGGCTTACGACTACTGCCTTATCATTTTTCTCGGAATAGTGGCGCAGGTGGGTTACAACTTCGTGTGCGGAGTACTGCGCGCGTACGGCGATTCGGTAACGCCACTCGTATTTCTGATTATTTCCACCGCGCTCAACGTGGGACTGGACATTCTGTTTCTCGTTCCGCTCGGAATGGGACCTGCGGGCGCCGCGATCGCAACGGTGCTGGCTCAGCTTATAAGCTTTGTCGCATGCCTTATCTATACGCTCATAAAATATGAAAAACTGCGTATCCGCAAGGAAGACTGGCGCGTTTCGGGCAAGGATATTGCCGAGCACTTAAAGCAGGGCGTGCCGCTCGGACTGCAATACTCGGTGCTTGCCGTGGGCATTATCGTCATGCAGGGCGCGCTGGTCAAGTTCGATATAGGCGCGGACGGAGTTATGGTACCGGGAACGCCGGCGCAGAACGGTTTCGGGGCGGCAACCAAGCTTAACAACTTTTTAATGTCGCTGCACAACGGACTAAGCGTGGGAATACTGGGCTATAATGCGCAGAACTTCGGCAAAGGCGAATACGAACGCATTAAAAAAGGCACCGTGCAAGCGCTGTATATCATGCTCATCATCTCGGCGTTCTGCCTTGCCGTGGGAATGCTGTGCAGCATAAACGGAGCCTATCAGTATATATTTTTAAGCCCCGACAAGATAAACGAGCAGACGATCAAGTTCGGCAATACGTACATTTATATAGACTTTGCGCTGTATTCGGTTTTGGGCTTTTTGATGGTTACGAGAAGCGCCGCTCAGGGCGTGTGCCGTTCGGGCTACGTGCTGGGAGCGGGAGCTGCCGAGCTGGTCGCGAGAGTGGTGGGCTGCGCGTTTTTGCCCGTACTTGTAAACGGCGGAGCGATAACCGCTTCGGCAAGCCTTGCTTCGTACGCCGCACTGTGTTTCGGCGATCCGCTGGCGTGGTTTGCCGGTTCGATTGCGGTGGCAATTCCGTTTTTCCGCAATATCCTGAGAATGAAATATTAAAGGGCAATCTGCCGGATTTTTTGAAGAGCGTTCCCGCAAAGAGGGGCGTTCTTTTTTTCGGATGAACGTGCGGCGCTTTTCGCGTTGACTTTGCAAAAGAACCGTGATATAATTATAGAAATAAAATCGGAATTTCGGAGGAAAAGTATGACGGAGTGGATAATTTTAGGGCTTGCGGCGGTTTCGGTCGTTTTAAGCGTAATTTCGCTTGTGATGATCGGCAAAAACAAAAACGTAACTACGCTTGACGAACGCGACAAAAAGGAACTTACCTCGTCTTTTTCACAGAACGTTGGCGTAATTTCGTCCGCGCTTGAAAAGTCCAACGATAAATCGGCGGAAAACGTGGCTATAAGGCTGGATTCGATGAACGCAAAAATCGATGAGCGCAACAAGGCAATCGAAATGCGCCTGGAAAATATGGAGCGCAGTCAGGCGGAAAAACTCGAAGCCGTCCGCCAGACTCTGGAACGCAACGTCGCCGCAATGCAAAAGGGCAACGAACAAAAACTTGCCGAAATCAAACAGACGGTGGACGAAAAACTGACCGAAACGCTTAACGACAGGTTCAAAGAGTCGTTTAAGTTTTTAAGCGAACAGCTGGAACGCGTAAGCAAAACGGTGGGCGAAATGCAGAACATTTCCAAAGACGTGGGTAATCTCACGAAGGTTTTGTCCAACGTCAAAACCACCGGAATATTCGGCGAAATTCAGCTTGGAGCGATAATCGAGCAAATTCTCTCGCCCGCACAGTACGTCAAAAACGTCGTAACGAATAAAGCGGGACGCGATCCGGTTGAATTTGCGGTGAAAATGCCGGGTGGAAGCGACGGAGAAGTGCTGCTTCCGATAGATTCCAAGTTTCCGTACACGCTGTACAGCGACATGCTTGCGGCGTATTCGCAAAACGATTTCGTGCTTTACGAAGCCAAGCAAAAGGAGCTTGTTCAGCGCGTCCGCGGCATGGCAAAGGATATTAAAGATAAATACGTCTGCCCGCCCGGCACCACCAATTTCGCAATTATGTTTCTGCCGATAGAAGGTCTGTACGCCGAAGTGGTAAAGCTGGGACTGGTGGAAGAACTGCAACAAAAATATTCGGTTACGGTTGCAGGACCTACAACTATGGCTGCGCTTTTAAACAGTTTGCAAATGGGCTTCCAGACGCTTGCCATTCAGAAAAAATCCAACGAAGTGTGGGCTACGCTCGGCTCGGTGCGCACCGAATTCGAGAAGTTCAACGACATTATCGCGCAGGTAAGAAAGCGCATAAGCCTTGCCGATCGCGATCTCGAGGAACTCGTGGGCGTTCGCTCGCGTGCAATTGCCCGAAGCCTTAAAAACGTAGCAATCGAAGAAAACGGCGAAATTACGCCGTCCGGCATTGCAAAAGACGAGTGATTTTTGTTTGAAAGCTCGCTTTTAACGCAAATAAAAGCCGATAAACCCTTAAAAAATTGACAAAAACGCGCGCAGACGGTATAATAAATCCGCGGCGCGTTTTTTATTGCGCCCGAAGAAGGAGAACGAAAAATGCAGGAAATAATCGCCCGTCGCGAATTTTCGCCGCTGTACATTGCGCTGGATATCGCGTTTTTGCTGGTTTTTGCCACGCTTCTGATATGGAAGAAAAAGTACATGACCGTGCTTGTCGGCGTGCTTGCCGGAATTTTGTATATGATAGTGGACTACGGCATATTCCACCTCGTGTGCCGTTCCCGCTCGATAAGCGACGGATACAGCATGTTCTGGGTGCTGCTGTGGATGTCGCTGAGCTACGGCTTTACCAATTTTGCCTGGATATGGCTGTGGATTTCAAAGGACGAAAATCTGTTTGAGTGGTTGCTGCTCATTCTTTCGTGGTGGTTCGTCTGCCCTCTTATTACAACCACGTTCACGCCCGAAGGAACGCAGAATATAGTAATTCAGCGCACCACCGGAGCTTACCACGGATATATGGCGGCGATACTTATAGTAGGCTATATCGGATTAATAATATTCAATCTCGCGCGCCGCGACAAAAGCGAAAAAATCAATATTCCGTGGCTGCTCGCAATAGGAATACTGGTTCAGTTCGGCTGGGAAGCGGGATTGCTTATAGGAGGCATTCGCTCTGCCGGCTTTGAAACGCTTGCGGACAAGCTGCGCCCGCTTATCGTAAATTCGCTGCTCGAAACCAATCTCGGAATGCCGTACGTTTACGCTATTTTCATTGCGTATTCGCGCGCGTTTACCGAGCAGATGAAAAGAAGAGAGCAGCCCGTCGGCTTCGTCGACAGAATAAAGGAAAACAACGCGGAGAGGGTGAGAAGTAAATGAAGTACGTTTTAATTACCGGCGCTAAGGGCGGAATGGGAAGAGCCGCCGTGCGCGAATTCGTAAAAGCAGGCTACAACGTGTTTGCGCTCGACAAAAGCGAATGCGAGGCTGACGAAAACGTGTTCCCGCTCGTAGCCGACGTTTCCGACGAGAACAGCGTGGCGGTTGCAATCGAAAAAATAAAGGAAAAAACCGACGAGCTGTTTGCCGTCGTGCATTACGCCGGGCTGTATATGCTGGATTCGCTTGTCGAAATGCCGTCCGAGGAGTTTGAAAAGATTTTTTACGTCAATCTGTTCGGCGCGTACTACGTCAATAAAGCGGCAATGCCCCTGCTTAAAAAGGGCAGCCGCATAGTAATGACCACGAGCGAGCTGGTGCCTCTCGACCCGTTGCCGTTTACCGGAATTTACGCCGTCAGCAAAGCCGCGCTCGACAAGTACGCCTACGCGCTGGCAATGGAAGTTCAGCTTCTCGGCGTGTCCGTGTCGGTGCTGCGCGCCGGAGCGGTGAAAACCGATATGCTGGGCGCAAGTACCGCCGCGCTCGAAAAATTCTGCGAAAAAACCGCGCTTTACAAGTGCAACGCCGAGCGTTTCCGCAAAATCGTGGACAGCGTGGAAGCAAAAAGCGTTCCGCCCGAAAAAATCGCGCAGAAAACGCTTAAAATTCTTGCAAAAAAGCACCCCGCTTTCGCTTATTCGATAAATCGCAACGGGCTTTTGCTGCTTTTGAACGCGCTCCCCAAGCGTATGCAAACGTCGGTGATCCGCAAAATATTGAAGTAAAAAGACAAAAGTCGCCGTGAAAAACCGGCGAGATGAATAAAACGACGAGTGGTTACCGCATATGGATAGCGGCGGCGGAGGTGAATATGGATTTATTGCAGGCAATGGAAGAGCGGCATTCGGTGCGCGCTTACACGGACGAAAAAATAGAGGGCGAAACGCTTGCCGAGCTGACCCGCGCGATAGAGGAAGTAAACGAGCAAAGCGGACTTAATTTTCAGCTCGTGACCAACGAAGAAAAAGCGTTCGGCGGAGCGGCGGCTCATTACGGAAAGTTTGAAAACGTGAAAAATTATATCGCGGTAATCGGCAAAAAAGGCGCCGATTTAAGCGAAAAAGCCGGCTATTACGGCGAAAAACTCGTGCTTATCGCGCAGTCGCTGGGGCTTAATACCTGCTGGGTCGCGCTCACTTATTCCAAGGTGAAAAGTGCCTACACGGTAAACGAGGGCGAAAAACTCGTGCTGGTCATCGCAATAGGCTACGGCAAAACGCAGGGTTCGCCGCGTAAAAGCAAAACGCCGGACAAGGTTTGCTCGTCCGACGTCCCCGCGCCCGATTGGTTTATAAAGGGCGTCGGCGCCGCGCTTAAAGCGCCCACCGCGCTCCATCAGCAAAAGTTTTTCTTCGCTCTCAGAAACGGAACCGTAACCGCAAAAGCCGGCGTCGGTTTTTATACCAAACTCGACCTCGGAATAGCCAAGTATCATTTCGAGCTCGCCTCGGGAAGGAAAGTGTTGTAAGCTTGCAGTCGTTTTGTAAGAGCGTTTTTCATTTAATCTGGTCGCTCAAAAAACTGCCGATTGCTCGTGTTAAGGCAAACGGAATAAAACAAAAAGCCGCCGGGGGGGATCCTTGAGCGGCTGATATGAAATTAACGTATGTTTTAATTTATATTCCGTTGGCTTTACTGTAATTTACCATTTGAAAATAACAAGCATATATTGAATTCATTTGCTTTTGAGTAAATTGTTAATTCTCCATATAAACAGATGGGTAATTTGTAATTGTCTTTAAATCTTTTGTCCGGAGATCCATCTTTGTTAATATATCTCCAAGTATTATCAACAATGTTTGAGTCCAAAGGGATTGTTTCATTTTCTATAATTTGAGATTGCGTTATTGAGAATGTCAAATCTGAGTAGCTTATTGCTTCAATTTTTTTGTTTCTAATTACAAACAAATTGTCTGGCAAAAATATTAAAGTTTCTTTTTTACTCTTAAAACATATAGCCTTTTCATTGGATAGGAAGAGAAAAGGAATTTTGTTAGTTGGAATACAATCGGTTCTATTGATTGTTGTACTTGCGCCACCATGGTATTTTTCGTTTATTACGTTTTGCTGATTGTCAACAAACCAAATTTTTTCACTGAACGCAATTTTTTTTATAGTATTATAGTGTTTGTATAATTGTGTTCTTTTGTCTGGATCTATTGTATATTCAAGTGTAATTTTTCTTCTTTTAAGTATAATTTTAAATATAAAACAAAATAGAGAAAAAAGCAAACCGAAAAGACTACATAGTAAAAAATTCTCAGAAACCCAAAATAAAAAAGGGGAAAGTATTACGGCTACAATCATTCCGATAGTTAACTCAGAATCTAAGCTTAGCGCAAAGTTGGCTGAAGCGAGCATATCATTTAGATCCATTATATTATTAACATGTGTATTTTTGTTTGTGAGTTCGGAAGCGTTGCGCTTGCATTCATGAGTAATAGTATCTGGAGAAAAAGGATCTATTTTGTATTGAGAATCTACTTCTGAAAATATATCTATCTTTGGGGATTCAACTTGGTGTACATTTTTGTTTTTATTCTGTCGACGATTCCTTTTTTCCCAATGGTATTTAGTTCCCGATGTGTTTAATTCGATTTTTAAATTTCCGCCTAAATAAATTCGGTTATTTTTTAAGCTCATGGTTTTCTCCTTGGAATAAAAAGGTTCGTCATCTTTAGTCGATATACGGAAGAATAATGACATGTTCTATACTATAATAAAAACCCAAGCAAACCTTTTGAATAACGGCATGTTTAGGTTTTTCTGGTGTATCCGTCGGGGCTCGAACCCGAACCGTCAGCGTCGGAGGCTGAAATGGTATCCAGTTCCACCACGGGTACACGCTTGTGTTATTATAGCATAAAGCAAGGCGTTTGTCAATACGAAATAAGCCGAAAAAACGCGGTTAAAAGGGTGAAAATTGCGGCGGCAGAGCAATTCGGACAAGAAAGTTATTGACAAAAAAGCCGATAAAGTATATACTGAAAGAAAAAACCTGAGAGGAAATCAAATGGAAAATACGGCATTGGATATCATCCTTAAAAGCCGGCTGATCGTCATTCTTCGCGGCGTTCCGGCAAATAAAATTCTCGGCGTGGGAGAAGCGCTTTATAAAGGCGGAGTAAAGGCGGTGGAAGTCACGTTCTCGGCGGACAAAAGCACGCCCGACGAAGTGACCGCCGAAAAAATAAGTCTGCTCGATAAAAATTTCGGAGATAAAATGATCGTGGGAGCGGGTACGGTTTTGTCGCCCGAACAGGTGGATATTGCGGCGTCGGCGGGAGCAAAACTCATAGTTTCGCCCGACGTAAACCCCGACGTAATTAAAAGAACCAAAAAGCTTGATCTCGTGTCCGTTCCGGGCGCGTTTACGGCAACCGAGGCAATGACGGCGCACCGCGCGGGAGCGGACATAATAAAATTGTTCCCCGTGGGCAGCGTTTCGCCCGAATATCTTGCCGCGCTGACGGCTCCGCTATCTCACCTTAAATTCTTTGCGGTGGGCGGCGTTACCGAGAAAAACCTTCCCGACTATCTGAAAGCGGGAGCGGCGGGAGCGGGAATTTCGTCCGGAATAGTCTCCAAACTATCGATAGCAAACGACGATTACGCCGAAATAGAGAGAAAAGCCCATGCCTTCGCGGAAATTTTAAGTAAATAGGTTCAGCCGAAAATAAAAAACGCAGCGTTTGTCCGAAAAAGACACGCCGCGTTTTTTTATATGGTTTTATTTGTTCTTTTTCAAAGCTTCGGTGGGGCTTGTGCCGTACACCTTGCCGAAGTAGCGGTAAAAGGTGGACAGACTGTCAAAACCGCATTCGTAGGCGAGTTCGGTAATATTGACGTTGCTTTTCCGCTTGGCTTTTTTCATCATCTGTTGCAGCCGCACGAGGTTTATATAACTGCTCATGTTTTCGCCGATATAGCGGTTGAACAGTTTGGAAAAGTAGTATTTGTTGTAGCCGAACGCCGCGGAAATCGAGTCGAGCGACAGCGGTTTGTCGTAGTTTTCGTCAATGTAGTCGAGAATTTTTACAAGCAGGTCTATGTTGTTGTTCTTTTCTACCGGAATAAGCGGATAGTGCGCGATAAGTTCGCCCATAATAACGTCGACGTAGCCCTTTTTGATAAGCGTGGACATGGACGAGAAGTTTTCGTGCAGCTTCTTGATCATCGGAAGCAACGTGCGGTTGAATTCGCGGTCGTCCAGCAAGACCGGCAAAGTGTTGTTGCTCAGCGTTTTTTCAAAGTCGGCGTAAAAATTAGGCGGAAACAAAAATACGTATTTGTTGTACGTTTCCTTTGCCTCGTAGCCGTGCGAATAGTATTTCTGAATGAACACGAGGCTGCCTTCTTTTGCCAGAACGGTCTCTTTGCCGCACGAGCAAATCATTTCGCCGTCTATTACGTAAATCATTTCGTAGCACCTGTGGAAATGCAGGCTGACCTTGTGCTCTTTTTCCATGTGCTGAGTCTGAACGTATAATTCGGTTCGCCTGTCGTTGAAACCCTCGTAACTGATATTCTGCATTTTCGCACTCCTTTTGACACAATGTCAACAAATGGGAAAGATTGGTGCATTTATGGTAAGAAATAGACAATGTTTGGTGGTATTA
>CAKQJJ010000007.1 GCA_934247335.1 uncultured Clostridia bacterium
CGAAATCGGAATAGGGCAGGCGTTCTTTATAGCCGCTCAAAGCGCTTAAATGCCTTTTGTTTTCAATCAAAAATCGCGAGAAATTCTCGTCGGGCATGTCTTTTTTTGCCAAATAAATTAAAAATAGGTTATAAAAAGCCTCGGGCGTATCGATATTTTCATTTAATTTAAGAAGCTGTTTTTCGCTCAGCCGATTATGCGCAAGCTGACCGATCAGAGTTTTCCCGAATCGCCCGGGATAATTGAGGCACACTTCGAGAACGTTGTCCGTAACGCTTTGCGGCTCGATTGCAAAAAACAGGTCGATAAGAAAATATTGAAGATCCTTGATTTTGCAGCTGCGGTTAAGCAAGTGGATTATATCGTCTTCGGGCACGACATCCGGCACATATTGCCCGATAATTTCTTCGGGATAATGCCGGTTAAGCACGTCCTTTATCTGCTTCGGCGTGGCGTTGATTAAATCGTTAATTAAAATATTTATACTGTTGTTCATAAAGACTATGCCCACTGGTACCTAAACCCGATATGTGCTAAATGATTATAGCATGGATTTAACGGAAAATCAAGACTTTATTATTGAGCTATACTCCGATATCACTTCGTTTCGGGTTTCAGCTCTCCGTAAAAATACGAAGCGGTTGCGCCGCCGTCAATCAGGAAATCGGTTCCCGTAATAAAAGCGCCCTTGTCGCTCATCAGAAGTTCGGCTACGTTTGCCACTTCGTCTGCCGTTCCGGGACGATGAGCGGGACATTTTGCAAACATATTTTTGTAGAAATCTCCGCGTATTCCGTTAAATTCGTCCAATGCAAGCGGCGTTACGATAATGCCGGGCGATATGGAATTGAGTCTTGCTCCGCGTTTTGCCCATTTTACCGCTTCCGCCATAACGCGTTTTTCATTGCAACGCTTTGCCATTTGGTAGGCGTGCAGAGTGTCCTTGATATTTTGAGGTTTCAACATATCGAGTTTCAGCAATTCTTCGGTGGGCGTGGTTGCCAGAAGCTCGTCTTCGCGCGCGGAAAGCTGAGCCATACGATGCCCCGACTGGCTTGAAATCGTAACCCCGCCTACGCCGTCGGCGATAACTTTGCCGACTTCTTCCAACAAAACCGCCGTGCCGTATAAATCGACTTTGAGTATCGCTTCGATCGGGGCCTGGCTGGGAGAAACGCCCGCCGCGTTTACGAGCATTTTAATTTCGCCGTATTCCAGGGCTGAGGCTATCAGATTCAGAATAGACTCGCGACTCGATAAATCCGCTTGCGTTGCAACCGTATCGAACCCTGCGCCGTTCATAATCGAAGCAATGTTTTCGGCGTTTTTTATGTTTTTATCTCCGATAATTATTTTTTTACCGTAACCCATACGGCGGGCAATCGCCATGCCGATCTGACCCGCGCCCATTAAAATCATTACGTCTTTCATTGTTAACGCGCTCCTTTTATAAAACGGATTTTTTTGCCCACTCGGCAACATTTTTTTCGGAAGCGGCGGCGGAGGTGCCTTTTATTGCAAGTCCTTTTCCGATTTCGGCGCCCGAACATATTCCGGCAAGATCGCGCTCGCTCGAACCCATGCCGCTGCCTTCGTTCGTGCAGAACGGAATGATTTTTTTGCCGGTTAAATCGTAATGCTCCAAAAACGTGAACATCGCCATGGGCATCGTGCCCCACCAGTTGGGGAAGCCTACGAAAATATTGTCGTAGCCGCTTACGTCGCCGGCAAACTTTTTGATTTGCGGACGCGCGTTTTCGGAAAGTTCGCGTTTTGCGCGGCCGGTGCATTCGTAATAGTCTTCGCTGTAAGGCTGTGCGGCTTCGACTTCAAACAAATCGCCGCCGACGGCTTTTTGAATAAATTCCGCCACGATTTCCGTATTGCCTTTTGCAAGGTTTTTAATGCTTCCGTTCCAGTAATTGTTGCCTTTTCTTGAAAAATAAACGATTAAGTTTGTCATATAAAAAATCTCCTTTGCTTTCTGACCCTATTATACAACGTAAAAACCAAAACGATCAATTCCGATTTTGCCGCTGATCGATAAGTTGAGCTAATAAATAAAACTGCTCCCTAAAAAACGGGGGGAGCAGCGAAAACTTTACGTATATTGTTTTAAAACGTGAACTTTTTTCTTAATATGGCGGCAAATTCTTCTATATAATAATTAGTTTTGCTCTTTTTCCAAAAGGCGCAATAGGTCCGCACGATGGGCGATTTATCGGCGCGTTTCACTTCTTTGACGACGAGAGGGGAACTGCCGGTAGCGTTGCTTTTTTCCACAAGCATGTAGCCGCGCCCCGACAAGGTCATAAGCCTTGCTTCGTCCAGGCTCTTTGCGAAATCGAATATTGTACCTATGCCGAGCGTTTTTTCGTAAAAATCCCGTTCGGCAAATTCCTGATTTTCTCCGGCAATTAAAATGCACGGGTAATTTTCAAGGTCGGCGGTCGTAACTTCGTCGAGAGCGGCAAGCGGATGAGAGGGGGAAATTTCGATAAAAGCGGGGCTTTGTTTTAAAACGAAGTTTTCGTATTCGTCCGAAAACGCCCGCCGTTGATCGTTGATTACGATAAGCGATTTTTCGTTTCTTAAAAAATCGTACAAATCTTCGTGAGTGCCGTTCTGAACGCTTATCGCAACTTCGGGATAGAGCCCGGAAAATTCGGCAATAGCCTGCGGTAGTTCGGCTCCGTCGTAGCTCGCAAGATAGCCTATCGACAGATTCAGCTCGTCGTCCGAGCCTATTCTCGATACTTCTTTTTTAATTTCGTCTATTTCCGCCAGAATTTTTTTGCCTCGTTTATATAAATATTCGCCGGCGGGAGTCAGGGTAAACTTTCTGCCGTTGCGTTTATATAACTTGACTTGCAGTTCGGCTTCCAATGCGCTTATTTGTTGCGAAATTGCCGATTGCGAAATATAACACCGTTCCGCGGCTTCCGTAAAACTGTTGTTTTCCGCTACGGCAACGAAATATTTTATTCTTTGCAGCAATATTTTGCCCTCCGTCACGACGCGTTTTTGCTATTATAGCATAATTTCCCGATTTTTTCAACGTTTTGCCCGATCTGCAATAATAAAAAGCGGTCCGTAAAACTTACAGACCGCTTATAAATGGTACCACCAAAGGGAATCGAACCCTTGTTTTCGGCGTGAGAGGCCAACGTCCTAACCTCTAGACTATGGTGGCAAAACATTCAACCACATTATAATACAATATTTCTTGATTTTTTGCAAGCGAAAGCGGGGCGTTTTTTGAAAATTTTTTGTTTCGCGGCAAAATTTCGCGTTTGCAGGCTGCGATATCGTTCAAAAATGCGATTATACGGTTGCGACGCGCAAAAAAACTCAGTATCGTTGACTAAAACGGACAAATGTGCTACAATATACTAAGAAAAATCGGAGGAGAAAAATGTTTCATATTCTGGTTGTGGACGATGATAAAAACGCGCGTTTTCTTCTGCGCGAACTGCTTTTAAGCGAGCACTACACGGTTACCGAGGCGGACAGCGGCGATACGGCGCTCGAAGCGCTCGACCGCGAACACGTAGATCTCGTGATAGTGGATATTATGATGCCGCGTGTCAACGGCTACGAATTTACCGAGGAGCTGAGGACGTTTGACGAAGAATTGCCCGTTCTGATGGTTTCGGCAAAACAATTGCCCGAGGACAGAAAAAAGGGCTTTATTTCCGGCATCGACGACTTCATGAGCAAGCCGTTCGACAACGAGGAGCTTTTGCTGCACGTCAAGGCGCTTCTTCGCCGCGCGAAAATAGAAAGCGAACGCAAAATAGTGGTGGGCGACGCCGTTCTGGACTACGATTCGTTTACCGTAAGTCGCCCGGGCGAGCAGATAGAGCTTCCGCAAAAGGAATTTTTGCTGCTGTACAAACTGCTGTCGTACCCGGACAAGATTTTTACGCGATTGCAGCTTATGGACGAGATATGGGGCTTCGATTGCGACACCGTGCCCGAGACGGTTACCGTGCATATAGGAAGGCTGAGAAAGCGTTTTGAAAACTGGGAACAATTTGAACTTCAGTCCATACGCGGACTGGGATACAAGGCGGTGAGAAAAGCATGAAAAAGCCACCCTATCAAAAAAAATTCGTCGAGAAAAAACCTGATAAAGCCAAAGGCTCGCGAAAAGTAATAAAACAGGTGTATATTTTCAGCTTCGTCGCCGTAATGGTGGCGGTAGTAACGCTGGTTCTCGTCACCTGGTACGTATTGATAGTGACGGGCGCGCTCTCGATGGAATATCTCACCGAGTACGGCGGACTGCTGTTGACTTTGTTTATTTTTATGGCGATTGCGCTGGGCGTCGGACTGTCCATAGTGGTCAGTAAGTTCGTGTTAAAACCCATAAATATCATAATCAACGGAATGTCCAGGCTGTCCGACGGAGATTATTCGGTGCGTATAGCGCTGGGCGGTTACGAGGACATGAAAAATCTTGCCGGCAGCTTTAACAATCTTGCCGCCGAACTCGAAAACACCGAAATACTGCGCCGCGATTTTATTAACGACTTTTCGCACGAGTTCAAAACGCCAATTATGTCCATAAGAGGGCTGGCAACCATGCTGCAAAAGGGCAACGTTGCGCCCGAAAAACAAAAAGAATACCTGGGCGTTATCGCCGCCGAAAGCGACAGACTTTGCTCGCTTGCCACAAACGTACTCAACCTTACCAAGGTTGAAAAACAAAACATTTTGTCCAACGTGTCGAAGTTTAATCTGTCCGAACAGATCCGCGACTGCATTCTGCTGCTCGAAAAAAAGTGGAGCGCAAAAAATCTGGAATTGTCGGTGGATTTCGACGATATGGAATACGTCGGCGACGAAGATCTCATGATGCAGGTGTGGTACAACCTTCTGGACAACGCCGTGAAATTTGCCGACGACGGAGGCGAACTGGGCGTTACGCTGGACAAAACCGACGGCGGCGTCAAAGTGTGCGTTTTCGACAAGGGAGCGGCGATCGCGCCCGAAAATTACGAGAAAATATTCGGTAAATTTTATCAGCAGGACAGTTCGCACTCGTGCGAAGGCAACGGAATAGGACTGTCGGTAGTAAAGCATATTGTCGAACTGCACGGCGGCACGGTAAAGGCGAAGAGCGAAAACGGAATTACGTATTTCACCGTCGAGCTGCCCGACCGCAAAGAATAATACGAAGTTGATATACGCAGGAGTACCCCGAAAAGCAAAATCGGGGTATTTTTGTTCGTATTTCGCGTTTTTACGTCGAATTTCGTCGCAAAAAGCCGCAAATGTGTACGTATTGTGTTAAATGAAAGTAAAAAGTTTATATTCAGTTAATGTTGAACTGGTATAATTGTAAGGCATAAATACTACGGAGGAATCCATTTAAATGGACGAAATGCAAAATAAAGTCGTTGACGGCGCAGCTTTTCAACGATTGGTATTAAGCGGCGCCGCAAACTTAAAAGCGCACGCGCGCACCGTGGACGAATTGAACGTGTTCCCTATCCCCGACGGAGATACGGGCGAAAATATGTGTATGACCATAAACGGCGGTCTGGACGGAATGAAAAACGTCGCCGCCAATTCCGTGCAGGAAAAAGCGAAAGCTCTGTCCGACGGAATGCTGCTTAATGCGAGAGGTAATTCCGGCGTAATTTTGTCGCAGCTTTTCCGCGGTATGGCGGAAGGCTTTGCCGGCGTCGAACGCGCCACTCTTCACGATGTTGCAACCGCGCTGGATAAAGGCGTGGAGTGCGCCTATAAAGCGGTGGTCAACCCGGTAGAAGGCACTATTCTCACGGTGGCTCGCGAAGCCGCGGCGTACGCAAGAGAGAGAATAACGCCCGACAGCTCGCTCGAAAGCTTTGCTCTCGACTATTTCAACGAGGCGAAAGCGTCGCTTAAACGCACGCCGGAGCTGCTTGCCGTTCTGAAAGAAGCGGGCGTAACCGACAGCGGCGGAGCAGGTCTTATGTACATTGCGGAAGGCACTCTCTCGGCGGTCAGAGGCGAAGACGTCGTTGACAATTCTAACGAAAAGACCAAGAAAATAGAAATAGATTTCGATAAATTCACCGAGGACAGCGTTATGGAATTCGGCTATTGCACCGAAATTCTGCTGCGCCTGCAACGTGCAAAAACAAACCTCGAAACCTTTACTCCTCAGATTTTCGTAGACTATCTGACGAGTATCGGCGGCGACTCCATCGTGGCGTTCGTAACCGGCACCGTGCTTAAAGTGCACGTGCACACCATGACGCCGTGGAAGGTTCTGGAATTTGCTCAACGTTACGGCGAATTCCTTACCATCAAGATAGAAAACATGACGCTTCAACACAACGAAACCACCGTCGTAAAGCAGGGCGAACGCCTTATCGACGACGATGAACTGCGCGTGGAAAAGCCGAGAAAGAAATTCGGGCTTGTCACTGTTGCAACCGGAGAAGGGCTTATTTCGGCGTTCAAGGAATGCGGAGCCGACGTGGTTATAGACGGCGGACAGGGCAAAAATCCGAGCGCTGACGACTTTATGAAGGCGTTCGATCAGACCAATGCCGAGCATATTTTCGTTCTGCCCAACAACGGCAACATTATTCTCGCCGCAAAACAGGCAGCCGATCTTTACGAAAAATCGGATATAATAGTAATCGAAAGCAAAAATATCGGTCAGGCGTATTCCGCGCTCACGCTTCTCGACTATTCGGACGACGACGCCGAAAAAATTGCCGAAAAACTGCGCGAAGACATGAGCGGCGTTTCTACCGGTATGGTAACCTGTTCGGTTCGCGACGCGCATCTCAACGGCGTGGACATTTCTTCGGGCGACTATATCGGCTTTACCGATAAAACCATGCTCGTGTCCGAAAAGAAAAAAGAAGACGCATTTAAAGGTCTTGCCGAAAAAATGAAAGTGGGCGAGCACGAATTCTGCATCGCAGTGTTCGGCAAAGAAGCAAGCGAGGACGAACGTAACGAAGCCGAGTCGTACATATCGAAAAACTACCCCACGGTTGAGTTTTACTCGATAGACGGCGGTCAGGACGTTTACGATTACATTCTGATTCTCGAATAAACATTACAAAAAATACAATTTAATTTAATAATAAGGAGCAAATTATGGAAAATTTCGTAATAGTCACCGATTCGTGCGCAGACCTCGAACAGCAGTTGCGCGACAAATACCGGATCGAATATATCCCCATGGGATTTACGGTAAACGATAAAAACTATCCCGCCGACCTCGACTGGAAAGACATTCCCGTAAAGCAGTTTTACGACATAATCCGCGGCGGCACCCGTATCATCACCAATCAGATCAACGAAGCTACTTTCACCGAACGCTTTACCCAATATCTCGACGAGGGCAAGGACGTTTTGTATATCGCATGCTCGTCGGCGCTGTCCGGTTCGTTCAAAGCGGGCGAGGAAGCTGCAAAAAAACTCAACGAAAAGTACGAAGAAAACAAAGTCGTATGCGTAGACAGCCTTATGTCCTGCTACGGACTGGGAATTTTGTGCATAACTGCTTCCGAAATGCGCGAATGGGGAAAGACAGTTGACGAAGTTGCCGAATGGCTCGAAGCAAACAAGCTTACGATGAATCAGGAATGCTGCGTCGAAAGCCTTAAATACCTGAAAATGGCGGGCAGAGTTTCCGCTTCCAGCGCGTTCTTCGGCGGACTGCTCAACATAAAGCCGCTGCTTATTTCCGACGCAAAGGGTCAGAACTTCGCAATCGAAAAAGTCAAGGGCAGAAAGAATTCAATCGAACGCGTTGCCGCTCGTTTTGCCGAAAGATACGAAGACGTTCCCTATCAGCACGTGTTCGTAAGCCACAGCGATTGCGCCGAGGACGCCGAGTACTTCAAGTCCGCGCTCCAGGCTGCTCTTCCCGGAAAAAATCTCGACATTCACGTCGGATATATCGGACCGATCGTAGGAGCTTCGGTTGGACCCGGAACGCTTGCCGTTTATTTCTACGGAAAGAAAGTTACCGAAAACGCTTAGTTTTTGCGTAAATTATTAAAAGATTATGTATAAAAATACTCGTTGCAAATTGCAGGCTCACAGGGGAGTCAGCACCGACTGCCCCGAAAACACCATGGCGGCTTTCCGCGAAGCGGTCAGTCAGGGTTACGACGTCATCGAATTCGATCCCAAGTTCACCCGCGACGGCGAAATAGTTGTCCTTCACGACTGGTCGCTTAACAGAACGGGCAGAATCGCCGGCAAAAAATTTACCGCCGAAGTTAAAATAACCGACGTGGATTTTTCTTACCTTGCCGACGTAGACGTGGGCGAATGGTTTGACGGTCGCTTTACGGGCGTACACGTTCCCACGCTGTCGCAGGCGCTCGACTACATGAAATACGCCGAGGTAGAGGCAAAAATCGACAACGTAGTTCAGGCGTTCCCGCCCGAAATGCAGCAAAAAGTCTTCGATATAGTGGAAAAACACGGACTTGGCGGCAAAGTCGGACTTACTTGTTCCGACCTCGGTCTGCTTGAAAAGTTTGCGCTGCGCTTTCCCGGCGCGCCGCTGCACTACGACGGGGCGGTAAGCGCGGAGGCTCTCGAAAAATTAAAAAGTTTTTCGTCCGGTCACGATACCACCGTGTGGATGCGCTTCGACAACGCCGCCACAAGCTGGAACAAAACTCCGCCCGTAAGCCGCGAATACGCCGATCTCGTGCATGAAAACTTCAAGCTCGGAATCTGGATTTTGTCTAACGACGACGAAATGGTAAAGGCGCTCGCCTATAACCCCGATATCGTCGAAACCACCGGCGGCATCAAACCGTAAAAAATGAATACGAATAAAAACACGGTCGAAAGTAAATCGATCGTGTTTTTTTGTAGCCTGATAGTATTTGTAGTCCGTTGATATATAAAAGATATCGTGGAGGGATTATTCCGTTTCCACGTCGTTGAGGTCGGGGAATTTCTTTTTAAGCAGATCCCACATGATATCCGCCGTTTGCTCGGCGCCGTAATTGTCGTGATGGGCGCGCGCCTTTTCCGCCAATTTTTCCAATTCTTGAGGATTATCGTAGAAAAATCTGACTTTTTCCGCCGCTTTTTTGGGGTTGAATATGGCAAGGGCGTTGCCCACGTGGTCGATATAATAATGCGCGTTGTGCTGTTCCATCTGCGTGGCGTAGCTGGTGATTATTTCCGGAACGCCGAAAAAGCACGGCTCGGCAACCGACGAAGCTCCGCTCTTGCCCATAAACAGGTCGGCGGCGCCCAGGTATTCCAAAATTCTGTCCGAGAATCCCAGCACTCGGAAATCGACCGAGGGGGACGGGGTAATGGCTTTCAGCTTTTCGTACAATTTTACGTTTTTGCCGCAAATGGGAATTACCGTTATATCCATGTCGCTTTTTGCGAGAATTTCGGCAACTTTGCCCATTTTTCCGATGCCGTAGCCGCCGTCGAACAACACGACGGTAAAGCGGTTTTCGTCCAATCCCAGCGCTTTTCTGTTGATTTTTTTGTCGAGCGGAACCGAAAACGCTTCTTTTCTTATGGCAAACGGCACGAGCGCCAGATTGTCCTTATTGAAACGCTTGGGATAGTGTTTCAGCGCGCTGTCGTAACCCGATTTTGCCGAAACCAGCGTCATATCGTTGGGGTAGCAGCACAGCGGAATAATTTCCACGTCCGGAACGTAGCTTACGTTTATCGGTTTGGTTTCGCTGTTGGCGACGTAGTACGCGGTTGACCAGTGCGTGGACAGAATCATGTCCGCTTTCAGCTCGTCAACGTATTCGGTGGCGTATTTGTTGGTGTGCGGAATAAAATTCATTATAAGTTCACTGCACGCTTGCGGTCCAAGCAGATGCATCACCGAAAGGCTGAGATAGCCGTAAAAAGGCATGCGGTTGTACATCCGCACGTTGTTGCACAGCATTTTTTCAAAGCGTACGAGCGGTTTTTTGCCGCTTTCCGCGTAAAAATGCGAGCGCACGACCCGGGTGTACTTTCCGTATTTTTTTTCAAACGCGTCGGCAATGCTGCGTTCGGGAGCTATGTGACCCATGCCTGCTTCGACAAACGCGAATACGACCTTGGGCTTGTAAATCTTGCTTTTACTCATTTATTTTCGGTTTCACCTTTTTGTACGTTTTCGCTTAAGACGACGTACAGGCAATAAAACATGGCAAAGTAGGGGGACAGGAAAAATACGTCGAGAAGCGACATGCACACAACCGACGCGCAGCCCGCCGCAAACATCAGTTTTTCGTACGAATAATCTTTGACGAACAGCTTTACCGAACGATAACGGTGGTACAGGTATCCCGCAATTCCCACGATGCCGCAGCTTCCGAGATATTGCATTATGGTGTTGTGCGCCATGCCGGAAAATCTGGTCATTCCGCCCAGTCGCAACTTTTCAAACGCGTTGTAAAATCCCACGCCGAACACGGGCGAAGACTTGAACAGCTCGAAATAGCCTTTCCACAAATCTGTTCTTCCGCGCGACGCTTCTTCCACCGTACCCGAGCCGGACACCGAGTTTTTGATGAAAAAGTCGGTAAAGACGTCGAGTTTTCCGGCAAGAATAATCACCAGTGCAAAAATCGCGTAGGCAAGCACGAAGCACGCCGACATAACGCCCAGCATCGGGCGCAGGTTTTTGTTTTTTACGAACGAAATTATCGTAAGAATAACGCACATGGGCGCGCCCACCACGAGAGCGGTGCGCGACATGGTAAAGTACGTTGCCGTTATCGCGACGAACACCGTAAAATAATGGAAGGGGGCGTCGATATTTTTGTTTATCAGATAATACGCCGCCGGGATAAGCATGACGAGCATGGCTCCGATCGTGTTGCTGATGCCCCAGCCGATGTGCATAACCGCTTTCCAGTCGCTGCTCATAATGCCGTAATCGGCAAAATTAAAGGCGTAAAAAGCTGCAAGTTCCGCCGCAATAAGCAGCATAACCGCAACCATGGTGCGCGCCAGGTATATGCGCGTCTGTTCGGTTTTGTCGCAAAGAAAGGCAAACGCCGCGTAAAAAGCGAGAAACATTCCGCCTATTCCCGCCGCGTACAAAAGCGACGAAAAATCGTACGGCTTATAAAACAGACCGCCGAGAACTGTTGCGGCAAACAACGCCGCGAAAGCCCAAAACATCGGGCGACGGAAAAAATTCGTTTTTCTTTGTCTGGTTTTGTAGATTTTCACGAAGTACACGACGATCGCAACCGCCATAATAACTACCGCGACGGCGAAAAAGGTTATCGCCACAGGGGAGGAAAAATACTCCAGTTCTTCGTCCGCGTCGTGTCCGACGAACGAAAGTTGAAAAAGCATGGTTAAAAGCGAGGGGAAGCAGTAGCGCTCGTTGTCGGTAAAAATAAGCGTAACGGCAAATATCGCCGAAGAAATCACTATGCCGACAAAGCTCAGCCCGGTCACGAAAAACAGGAATGCGAGAGCGGCAACGGCGGCGATATAATACGGGCTGTTGCAAAGCCGGATAAGCGTGCCTTTAATGCGGTCGTTATCTCTGTTCATTTTTAATTTTCCTCCTGTACTCGCTGGGAACCATGGTGAAAATCTGCTCTTCGGTGGCTTTTTCGTCTTCGGCAAAGGCAAGCTCGCGCAGCTTGGCAAGCTGTTCGTCGAACTTATTGCGGTCGATGTCCTGCAATTTGTTTACGAACACGCCTTCGTGAGCGGTTTTGTCCACTTTTTCCTTGTCGTAGCGCAGTTCTTCAAACAGCTTTTCGCCCGGGCGCAATCCCGTGATTTTTATGGGAATATCGGTTTCGGGAACAAGTCCGTTAAGACGTATAAGGTCGCAGGCAAGGTCGTAAATGTACACCGGCTCGCCCAGGTCGAGCACGAACACTTCTCCGCGCGAAGCGAACGCGCCGGTTTGAAGCACCAGTCTTACGGCTTCCGGAATGGACATAAAGTATCTCTTTATATTGCGGTCGGTAAGCGTTATGGGACCGCCGTTTCGTATCTGTTCGAGGAAAATGGGAACAACCGAGCCGTTGCTGCCGAGTACGTTTCCGAATCGCACCGCCGCTATTTTAAGCGAGCCTGTTTTGCCGCGCGTCTGCACGAGCATTTCGGCTATACGCTTACTTGCGCCCATGACGTTGGAGGGGTTTACCGCCTTGTCGGTGGAAATAAGCACCATTTTGCCGGTGCCGTACTTCTGCGCGCATTCAATTACGTTAAGCGTACCGAAAACGTTGTTCTTTATCGCCTCGGTGGGCGCGATTTCCATCATCGGAACGTGCTTGTACGCCGCCGCGTGGAAAATAATTTCGGGGCGGAACTTTTCAAACACTTCTTCGAGTTTGGCGCGCTCGCGCACGGTGCCTATAATAAGCGTGTATCTGCTGCGGTCGAACTTCTGCATGAATTCCTGATTGAGGAAGAACATGCCGTTTTCGTGCATATCGAAAATCACGAGGTGTTTGCAGCCGAACGAAAGCACCTGCCTGCACAGTTCGCTTCCGATAGAACCTGCGCCGCCGGTAACCATAACCACTTTGTCTTTTACCGAGCAGTCGATAAGTTCGCGGCGCACTTTGAATTCGTCACGGCCGAGAAGGTTTTCGATTTTAATGTCCTGAACCGAGAGAGAACCGCTTGAGTATTCGCCTGCGTCGAGATAACCCGGCACGAATTTTATGGGCAGGTTAAGCGGTTTGCAAAGGTTGTAGATATGGCGGAGCTGAGATTTGTTGAGGCTTATTATGGCTATTACGATTGCTCCGGCGGTGTATTTTTCGGCAACGTCGGCAATGCTGTCGATTGCTCCTACAATAGGAACGCCGCATATTTTGGAGTGGTGCTTGGACTTGTCGTCGTCAAGCACGGCAACCGGGAGGTAGCCCTCGGACAGGTTTTGCATAAATCTCGTTATGATAAGCGCGCCGGTGTAGCCCGCGCCGATTACTATCGTGCGTTTAAGCTGTGGCTGGTTACCTCTTCCCGATTTATTGTAGTACAGAATGGTTTTTATGATTCCGTAGCGGAAACGCCAGCTGCCGCACAGGCAGAACGCAAAAAGTATGTACATTAAAATTACGGGCGCCAGATAGTTGATGCCGCTGAATTCGTAAAGCAGTATTTTTGCAAGCATTATCGCAACGAGCGAGAACACGAACGCCGCGATAAAGCGCAGCACGTCGTTTTTGCCCGCGTATTTCCACACGGTGCTGTAACAGCGGAAGATAAGCAGCATGGCGATAGTGGTGAGCACCGATATCGGCATGACTATCGTCCAGCGATTTACGCCGTAGCCGTAAGACGGGTCGAGGCGGTAGTACATTATCGCGTCGGCAAACCAGAACGCCAGCATGCACAGCGCGACGTCGGCAAGCAGAGTTAAGACGAACATCAGCCAATAGGGTATTACTTTTCCGCTTTTTCCGCTTGCGGCGCGTTCTAAATTTATTCTCGCCTGCTTTTCTCCGAATTGTTCCGAAGTGAGAGGATTGTTATTCTTGTTTTCGTTTTTGTTCTTTTTCACGGGAATGCTCCGTCGTCCGCGTTTTTGCGGACTATCGTTTTTCATGATTAAACTTTTTCGTGTACTCGTACGCGTGCGCGCGTATCAATTTATACGACGAAGTAAGTATACACATCGTATATTATAGTATTTTTGCGCGCCCGTGTCAAGCCTAATTGCGGAGTATTAAAAAAACGGCGCTTATTAATCGCGTGAAAAGTGCCGTTTTATGTCATTTATTTATCGGAATTCGATTTTTATTCGTTTTTGCCTATTTCGCACGCGCGGATATCGCTTCCCGAAAATTCCGCCGCGTAGCAGGTTTTTTTGTCCAGAATTCTGCTTGCTATCCGCTCGCCGTAACGCGCCGCAAGCTGATTTATCGAAAGATTGCTGGTGATAAGCGTGTGCTTGCCGGCAATCTGCCGCTCGTTTATGACGAGATAGAGGTATTCGACGGTTACGTTTTTGTAAACAGCTTCGGTTCCCAGATCGTCTATCGCCAGAAGATCGCAGTCGAGGTAGGGGCGTATAAACGAGTCGCGCTCGTCCGAAAAGGTCGTGTGATATTTCGTCATGTCCGAAACGAATCTGAACGCCGTCACGAACACCGCCGACAGACCTTTTTTGAGAACGGCGTCCACGCAGCACGAGGCAAGAAAGGTTTTACCCGTTCCGCTGCCGCCGAGAAAGGAGAATATTTTCTTTTTGGTGTCAGGGAATTTATCGGCAAACACTATTTTCATGTCCGAGGCGGTCTTTTTGAAAATCGCGCCGTCGCGCTCGCCGAACAGCGAATAGTCTATCTGCGAAAAATCGTGCAGGGGGAAGGCAACCATGTCGGAATTAAACGACAACGCCTTTACGCAGTCGCATATCTTTCCTCCGACGAAGCCTGTGTCGCCGCACTTGTCGCAGTGGGGAGCGGGATAAAACTTTTCGTATAATCCCAGTCGTTTTATCTCGGCGATCAGCTCGCGTTTGGCTTTTTTGCCCTTTTCGTCGGTGCCGGATTTTACGTCGTCAAGAACGGCGCGGCGATAGCGCTCGTCAAACTCGGACAGCGTTTCGTCCACGCCCAGCCGCGACATATATTCGCGGTGTGCTTCAATAAGATCCTGTTCCCTGCGCGTTTTTATAAAATTGAGTGCTCTGTCGTAATTCATCACAAATCCTCGTAGTCGAGATTATCGAACATGGCGTTAAGCTGATCGCTCGTGTACGTCTTGGTCACCTTGGTTTCGGTTGCCGCGGACTTTTCAAACTTGTACGCGTTTGCCTCTTCCGTAGTCTTTACGCCCGCTTTGAACCACGCCGAAAGCAGCGTGTTCATGTATGAAACCGGGCTGACGTTGCCCTTGGCTTTTTGCGCCGCAAGCATGATAAGGTCGCTCGTCATGCCCCACGAAGTCGTCCACACCTTGTAGCTGTCGCGATCGCGCGAGGTGACGTTGCGCGTAATTCCCGCCACGTCGAAAAACGCTTTGATAAAGTTGTCGTTTTCCACGCTCTTGCCGATAAACTGGTCGATGCTTTCGGCGGAAATAAGCCCTTGTTTGTAGAATTTTTCCACGACGTCGTTCATGCCTTCAAGCGTTCTCACTCCGCGCTTGAAGCAGTACGTCGCGATAAGAGTAAGCGTGTCGTCGTCGAAGCCGTACCCTATCCAGCGGGTTATGTACGTTTCGATTATGAAATCGAGCTGCTCGTAATAAACGCCGATGATACGGTTGATATTTTTGGTAAGCGCAACCAGCTTTTCGCGATTGCGGTTGAAGTCTTCTATTTCTTCAAACGTCATCAGGTGGTTTTCGTAATAACGCGTCATCAGCGCGTCCAGTTTTTCCATTCCGCCTTTTTTAACCGTTTTGGCTACTTTTATGACGGTGGCGGGCGTGTATTCCATGCCTTTTGTCCACTTTATGTAAAGCCGCTTGTCCTCGTGATCGGGCTTTCTTTTGCTGCCGAGAGCCGAAAGGACTGGGCGAAGTTCCTTTTCGTACGCGTCGAACTCGCTTAGCTGTTCGCTTATACGGTCGAAAGTAAGAAGACCTTGCCCGGCAAGATTGCGCGCAACCGCCAGAATGTAGGGGTAGGAAATGTTTTCGCCCTTCTGACGGATGCAGTAGGCAATTATCGCCAGCATGCCGTTGGGCTCCATGTGTGTGTCTTCCATGAGCGAATAGTATTCGTTGTATTCGCCGGGAAGTATGTTGCGGTTGGGAAGCATTGCGTGCAGCTGATCGTTGAAATCTTTGTATTTGGTTTTGGAGAATTTAGAAGCCGACGGCATCGCCTTGCCCACCGGCAAAAACTGAATTTCGGGCGGGGTTACCGAACGCACCACCGTCACCACGCCCTGAGTTTCCCAGTAGCGGAACGCCTCTTCCACGACGGGAAGATCGACGTTCAGCTTGCCGGCAATGTATTCTTCGGCGTTGTCGTCGCCCGTCCCGCAGGAAGCCGCCAAAAGCCCGGCAAGATACACTTTAACGTAGCTTTCGGGCGCGAACGGCATAAAATTAAGCAAAAAAGCGTTGTCCACTTCGGTCTTTCCCGAAAGCATTCTGTCGGCACTTATTTTCATTTGCATAAACGGCTCCTCCGGATAAAATCGTTTTTCTTCGCTTTCACGCCGCGTCGGCGCAAAAAAAAGAGCGAAATCGCTTGATTTAATCCACACAATACTATATAATATCATTATTCCGTAAATTTTTCAAACGTTTTTCGGCATTTTTTTAAATATCTATATGTGGTGTTTATTTCGCCTTGCCGGACACAATAAGGAGAACGATAATTTGAAAATTCTGCACACCGCCGACTGGCATCTCGGCAAAAAAGTAGAGGGCAAAAGTATGTTGCCCAATCAGCGCGCCGCATTGGCGGATATAGAGGAGATAGCGGCTGTCGAAAAGCCCGACCTCATTCTGGTTGCGGGCGACGTTTTCGATACCGCTGTTCCGCCCGCCGAAGCCGAAAAATTGTTTTTCGACACGTGCGAGCGGCTTTCGTCTTCCGGCTGCCCCGTGGTAGTTCTTGCAGGCAATCACGACGACGAAGTGCGCCTGTGCGCGGCGAGAAGCCTTGCCGTCCGCCACAATATCTATCTCGTGGGCGACATGGACAACTCGTTTTATTCCGATTACGGAGCGGAAAACGGGCGCGGCTGGATACGTATCCCGACTCCCGCCGGAAAAGCTTGCGTGGCGGCTCTTCCGTATCCGCTCGAAAGTTTTTCGGTCGATTTATCGGGCGGCGACGCCGAGCCCGAAAATTCGGAAAGCACAGAAACTGCTGACGAGAATCAGACGGTTGAACAAACCGACGACGCGGACGATATATTCGATAAAAAGTACACCGACCGCGTGGAAAGCCTGATTGCCGAGTGCGAAAAGGGCTTTTTGCCGGGCGAAGCGAATATTTTCGCCGCGCATATCTTTATGCTGCCCGGCTCGGAGGAGAAAACGCTGGGCGGCGCGAAAATTCTGCCCTCCGCAATTCTTCCCGAAAACGCCGATTACGTCGCGCTCGGACACGTTCACAAAAACATGCGCGCGGCAAAGGATGAAGAGGCGTGGTATTCCGGAGCGATAACGCCGTGCAATTTCGGCGAAACCGAAGAAAAAAGAGTAAACCTCGTCGAAATAGAAAAAGATAAAAATTCAGGCGGAAGCACGGTGACCGTACGGCAAATTCCGCTTAAAAGCGTAAAAAAACTTATCAGGATTGAAGTAAAAAGCTACGACGAAGCGTACGAAAAACTGTCGGAATGCGGCGATTACGCCGAAATTCTGTACGACTGCCCCGAGCCGGTCACTCCCGCCAAAATGAACGCTTTGCGCGCTCTTCCGGCGTTCGTGAAGTTTACGCCCTGTTTTACCGCGGAAGGCGAAGAGGGCGAGCAGAAGAAAAAGCTGATGACCGACGAACAGCTGTTCGAGGCGTTTTTCATGCGTAAAAAAGGCAAAAGTCCGGACGAGAGGGACCGCGAACTGTTCCGTCGCGCAGTTAACAAGGAGGAGCTGTTATGAAACCGTTAAAACTGGAAATCGAGGGCATCAACAGCTTCCGCGAAAAGCAGACGATAGACTTTAAGGAACTTGCGCGCGACAATCTTTTCTGCATATCCGGAAAAACCGGCAGCGGAAAAACCACCGTTTTAGACTGCCTTATTCTCGGGCTGTACCAAAGACTCCCGTCCTATTCTTCGCGCGGAAAAATAGAAGATTATATAAATTTAAGCTGCGAAAAGGGCGAAATCAAGCTTACGTTCGAGCTCGAAGGCAAAATTTATCGCACCGAGCGCGTTATTTCGAGAAAAGCTGGCGCCAATTCGACAAAAATAGTGGACGTCGAAACGGGCGCCGCCGTCAAGGAAAAATCCAACGAGGCGTTTGCCTTTCTGGAAGAAAAACTCGGGCTGGACGTCGATCAGTTTGCACGCGTCATAGTGCTTCAGCAGGGCGAATTCGCTCAGTTTCTGCGGGCAAGCAAGGGCGATCGCAACGCGATGGTCATAAAACTGTTCCGTCTGGACAGATTTTCCGACCTTTATCAAAGATTCGGTTCCGCGACGAAGACGCTTAAAGGCGAGCTGGACAAAAAGGACGCCGTGCTTCAAGGCTACGAGGGTGACACTCAGGAAAAGCTGACTGCCGACCGAAAAACGCTTAAAGAAGCTGTAAAATCGCTTGAAAAATTAAACGAAGATTATAAATCCGCTTGCGCCATGCGTGAAAAAGCCGCCGAAAACGAGAGGCTTAAAAAGGAGCGCGAACAGGCTTTGACCGAGCGAACCGAACTTGAAAAGAAAGAGCAAGGGCTTGCTTTGAGAGAAAAAAATCTGGAAGAGCTTGAACGAAAACTGGCTTCCGAGGCGCCCGAAGTGAAAAAGGCAATTGCCGAAAAAGAGGAGCTTTTGCGCTCTTCCGCAAAGCTCGAAAGCGAAAAAACGCTGCTTTCGGATTTGAAAATACGCGCCGCCGAGCTTGAAAAAAAGCGCCGAGAATATAAAAATCTGCTTGTTCTCTGCAATCAGAAAGAGAAAGAATACGCCGATTTTCTGCAAAATATCGAAAAAATAAAGACTTCCGCCGGCGAATTTTCGGACTTTCGGTCGGACGAGCTGTCGGCAAAGTACAAGGAAGCCGAGCTTACTCTGACGAGAAAAAACAAACTCTCGTCCGATATTTCGGCGCTCAAAGAAAGGAAAAAAGCCGCGGATTCCGCTTTTGCCGAAGCTGAAAAAGCCGCGGATTCCGCTAAAAAAGCTGTGGATATTGCCGAAAAAGAGCTTGCCGCCGCACGCGAAAATCTGTCGCGGGCAACGCTCGAAGAAGGCGCCGACGCAATAAAAAAAGGACTGCACGCCGGCGACGTCTGCCCTGTTTGCGGAGAGGTTTTAAAGGCCGATCCGGTGTCTAGGTGCACGCATCTGAAAGAAGCCGAACAAAAGGCTACGGAGTGCGAAAAGCAAGCCGCCGCATGCCGCAAAGACTACACCGAAAAAGCCGCCGCGGCAGCCGCAATCAAAGAATCGCGCGAACAATTGTTTGCAAGACTTTGCGAGTCCGAAAAGGACGCCGCGACATTGCCTTCGGTGGACGAAAACGAGATTAAAAGGCTTAAAAGCGGGCTTGAAGCAGTGATTTCATTGGAAAAATCGCGCATTTCCGAGCAAAAAATAGCCGCGGAACTTACAAAGATCAAATCGGAATGCGACCTTTTGCTCAAACGCGGAGTGGAAGATAAGCGCGATTACGACGAACGCGCGAAAAGGCTGTCGATAACGGACGAAAACGCGCTTGCAAACACCATTGCGCTTACCGAAAAGAACATAAAGGCAATCGAAGTCCGCGCCGAAGAATTCGACAAGTGTGAGAAAAAAGCGGGCGCCGAAAAACTCGAACTGCGCGCCGAAAAAGCCGAGATAGCCGAAAAACGCAAAAATCTGCAACAGCGGCTCAACGTAAAGATAGACCCGGCGATCGCGCCTGCCGAACATTTTGAAAAGCTTATCGCACAGGCGGAAACGGCTCGCGGCGAACTTATCGAAAGCAAAGCCACGCTTACGGCTTCCTGCGAGGCGCTTGAAAAACGACTTGAAATCAAACGCGAGCTGAAAGCCGAACGCGCCGAGATCAACAAAAAATACGAAAAAATGAACGAATTGTCGTTGCTGTTCGCGCGCGGCGAATTCAACGCGTTCGTTGCAACCGAATACATCAAGGATTTCACTTTTTCCGCGTCCAAAACGCTGTCCGAGCTTACCGGCGGCAAGTACACGCTGTCGTACGACGAAGAGGAAAGCGATTTTTTCGTAACCGATTTTCTCAATTCAAACGAAAAGAGAAAGGCGCGCACGCTGTCGGGCGGCGAAACTTTTTTGGCGTCGCTGTCCATGGCAATCGCGCTTTCAAAGGAAATAGCTCGTTTCGGAACTTTCGACTTCTTCTTTATCGACGAGGGCTTCGGCACTCTGCACGACGCCGCGCTCGATCAGGCGCTGGACGTATTGGGCGAACTGAGCAAAACCTCGCTCGTGGGAATCGTTACGCACCGCACCGAACTTATAGGCAGAATCCCCGTCACTCTTTCGGTTACCGAAGCGGACGGAGAGAAAGGCTCGGTTTGCCGTATCGCCGACTGAAAAAGGCTTGCCTCAGCCCCCGTAAAAGGCAAAGTAAGCCCATTATACGCGTGTATGCGCGCGTAAATTTAAAAAAATAGGCGCGGGCAAGGCGCAGGCGGCGTTAAAACGTTTTGAAATTGCTTGCAAATGTGCTAAAATATAACGTAAGACCAAATCGAGGAGGCAAAAACATGACTGCGGTTTATCCCGACGAAGAAATAAATGCGGCGTTCAGACAGAAAAAAAAGCTGCTTGCCGCGTACTGGATTTGTTTTGCCGTTCTCGCAATCGCGCTTGCGGCGCTGTTCGTCGTGTATTACGTCCGCGTGGACACCGAACTTGACCGCACTTATCAAACCCCGTTTATGTGGATTTCGATAATCGCGTCGTCGCTGTTCGCGATAGGGTCGGTGTTCTTTTTCGGAATAAAATATAGCTACACCAAGGCGTATTGTCGTATGTACCGCGACATGATTTCCGGACCCAAGGACAAAAGCCGCGGAGAGGTTCTGGAACTGGTTCCCGAGCTCAGCGAAAAATACGCGATAAAGTTTCACGGCGTAAGAGTTAAATGTCCGCCTGTTCGTCGCGGAGAAGAGAATATACGCCTTCTGCTCATCGAAAAAGACCACGAAATCCCCGAGCTTCAACCGGGCGTTAAGTTCGAGTTTATCGCGCAGTCTAACGT
>CAKQJJ010000008.1 GCA_934247335.1 uncultured Clostridia bacterium
GGTATAATGTTCGCGACTTTCCGGCTTACCCAAATTCAGATTTTTAGTATCGGTCATAACGTCACCGATCGTTTTTATTATGCCCCCGCCACTGAAAAATCCACCGTTTGAATTAAGCGTAATATTGATTTTTTTCTTCCAACCGGCAGTTATAGTAATATTTTCAGCCGGCATATATTCAGGGACATCCTGGCTCCAACCGGTAAACTCATATCCGTCGCGAACGGGATTTGCGGGAGCAGCGACAGCCGTTCCATAGTCCTGAGTTATCGAATAAGCGGTTTTGCCGTCGATATTTCCGCCGCCGAGAGCAAAGGTGATAGTGTATTTATTGATAGTCCATTTTGCGGTGAGAGTAACGCCTGCGTCGCCGAGCTTAAACGGGAAGCTCTGTTTTTTATCTTCAGCGGTATACCAGCCGTCAAACGAATATCCGGTTCTGACAGGAGCCGAAGGCGCGGTAACGCTGGCGCCGAAATCGTACTGCTTGGTAAAAGTATCCTCGCCGTTTATTTTTCCGCCTGCCGCGTCGAACACTACGTCGTGCGTGTGTATTTTCCACTGAGCGGTAACGGTTACGTTTTCGTCGGGCATGGTTTCGGGCAGAGCGGGCTTCCAGCCGTCGAAATCGTAGCCGGGTTTAGTCGGGTTTTCGATGGGAACGATGGTCGAGCCGTAGTCGTGCGGTTCGGTGGTGTTGCCGCTGCCGTTGTTGAAAATATAAACGAGGTTATATCTATTGACCTGCCATACCGCTTCGACGGTTACGTTTTCGTTGGGGAACACGTCGTGATTTGCGCTCCAACCCTTGAAAGTATAGCCTTTCTTGACGGGATTTTCGGGCTTGTCCACCGCATCGCCTACGTTGCCCTTGCGGGTAGCGTACTGGACGCCGTCGTTTAAGTAAGTAATCGTGCTTTCGTTGATCTGCCACTTTGCGGTATAAGTCATGTCGTACGCGGGCATAACGGACACTATATCCGAATCCACTCCGTTAAGCGTCCAGCCTTTGAAAGTATACTTTTCTTTCAGCGGGTTTCCGGGAGCCGTAACGGCGCTGCCGTAATCCGCGGTGATCGTATACGAATTCTGTCCGTCAAGCGTTCCGCCTGCGTAATCGAAAGTTATCGTAAACTGCTTAACCGTCCACTGAGCGACGAACGTCACGTCGTGATCGGGCATGGTGACGTACTGATTGTCGTCGGTAGCCCACCATCTGCGGAATTCGTAACCGGTTTTGGCAGGAGCCGACACGTGGCTTATTTCGTCGCCGTAATGCATGTCGAATACGTCGTCGTTTTTGCCTTCGATACCGTACTGATAAGTAAGCTTGTACGTGTTTATCTTCCAGTTTGCGGTGAGAGTAACGTTTTCTGCGTCGAGCGTGAACGGGAAAGTCTGTTCCGCGCCCTTTGCGTTAAGCCATCCGAGGAAGGTGTATCCCGTCTTTACCGGGTTTTGCGGAGCCGCAACCTTGGTGTTGTAGTTCTGCTCGATTTCGTAAGTTTCTTTGCCGTCGATTTTTCCGCCCGCAAGGTCGAAAGAAACGACGTATTTGTTTATCGTCCATTTTGCCGTAACCGTCACGTCGCGGTCGGGCATGGTTTCGGGAACGGCGGGCGACCATTCCTTAAAGGTGTAGCCTTTCTTTACGGGATTTGCGGGCGCGGCGATTGCAGTTCCGTAGTCCTGAGTTATCGGGTTTATCGTATTTCCGCCGTCGGTATCGAAAGAAATCGTGTGGCGGTTGATTTTCCAGCCCGCAACGAAAGACGTGTCTTCCGCCGGCATGGTTTTGGGTACGGCAGGCGTCCAGCCCGTGAACGTGTAGCCTTCTTTTACGGGTTCGGCAATAGCCGGAACGTCGGTTCCGAACTTAGCCGTGACGGGATTAACCGCGCTGCCGCCGTTGCTGTCGAACGTAAGCGTGATGGTTTTTGCTTCCCATTCGGCGGTGAATTTTTCGTTTTTAAGTTCTTTCGTAAGGGGAGCAAGCATATTGCCGTTCTCGTCGGTGAAAATTCCGCCGAGATTATCGCTCTTCCAGCCCTTGAATACGTATCCGGTGCGGGACGGAACGGGCAAAACGTCGGCTTTGTCGAACGTAAGCGTAACCTTATCGGTGCCGTCCGCGATAAATCCGCCTGCAACGTCCAGCTCGCAATCGAACGTTTTCGCGTGAATATCCGGAATAAAAGTAAGATCGTTCGTCACGGGCGCGCCTGCACCGAATTGCTCGCACAGCCAGCCGCGGAACTCGTAGCCCTTTTCCTCTTCGTATAAAGGAAGGAGCGTAAGTGCGGTGCCGCCGGGCAGAATTACCTTCGACGACTGATCTATTTCGCCGTTGCTTCCCGCAATGAAATCGGTAAATTTCTGGTCGAACACGTTCATCTTGCTGCCGTCGCGTTTCAGGAACGTAAGGCTGACGAGATATTTCTTTTCGATGCGCACGACGAAAGTTTTCTGGTAGGTCTCGTTTTTGTCGAACACGACCAGATAAAACAGGTTTTCGCCGTTTTTAAAATCGACGACTATCTTCGTTGCGATTTGCTCTCTGCCTTCCCTGTCGGCGTACAGCTTCCATTTCTGACCGGTAGGCGTTTTAAAATGCGCGTTGAAATCGTATTCCGAGTCTTCCACTTCCAGCGTAAGCTCGAGACGGTTTTCACGGCTGTTGTAGTTTTCCGCCTTGGAAAAAATGGAAGTTTCTCCGTCGGCGGTTTCTTTATAATACAGTACAAGATCGTTTTCCGTAATCGATACGGTGTCGTTCGTGTTGCATGCGCTCGCTCCGAACGCAAACAGAGCGGCAATAACTAACGCAATAAGTAAAATCGAAATCCTTTTTTTCATAATAGTATTTTCTCCGTAATGTCTATTGCCAGTAGAACGCGCGGTTCGTTATGCGTCCTATAGGTCTTATGTGTGGTGTTTCCGACTGTGTGTGGTTTGCCTATTTTAAAGTACATATATCATACACCAAAAATCGTCGTTTGTCAATTGTAATGGTCAAAACGGGAAAAATTTCACAAGCGCCCGATTATTCGCTTTACGTATACTTTTCGTCGCTAACCCGCTTTTAATCGCTTTTCGGGCAAAAAAAATCCGCCGCAAGCCCGCATTTTCACGCAAATTCTATAAAAAATAAATTTTACCGTTTTTTACCGCAAAAACGTTTGACAAACCCCCTTCCGATTTGCTATAATAACATAGCTTGCGAGGGTGGCGAAACTGGCAGACGCGCACGTTTGAGGGGCGTGTGGGCAACCATACGGGTTCAAGTCCCGTCCTTCGCACCATAAAAAGAGAAGTAATCAACCACGATTACTTCTCTTTTCCTATATTCAACGGGGCTTGAACCCTAAGAGGGCGCGAGCGTTTACAAAACAGTACGGTGTACTGTTTTCAGCGAGCGGACAAGCGGCTCTCTGCCGCGTCGTCGGCGGATTGCGCAAGCAATACGCGGTCCCGTCCTTCGCACCATAAAAAGAGAAGTAATCAACCACGATTACTTCTCTTTTTCATATTCACGGGACTTGAACCCTAAGAGGGCGCGAGCGTTTACAAAACAGTACGGTGTACTGTTTTCAGCGAGCGGACAAGCGGCTCCCTGCCGCGTCGTCGGCGGATTGCGCAAGCATTTCGTCAGTAATTTTATCTTTTGACAGCCTCGCCGAGCGTCACGACGGAGCAGCCCTTGCTTTCGTAATACGCAAACATTTCGGGCAGCTTCTTTTTATCGTAACTCGTGACGCAGTCCGACAGTACGCAGACGGTATAGCCGTTTTTCGCCATATTGAAGCATGTGGACTTGATGCAAGCAGTGGCGTCCGCGCCGGCAACATAAAATTCGGTAATATCGCGTTGCTTGACGAACGCCGCAAACTCCTCGCTCGTCAGCGCGTTGCTTTTGGTTTTTATAAAGATATAATCGGATACTACTTTCATCTCCGGCACAAACTCCGCTCCGCGCGTTCCGGGCTTGAAAGTTCTCGTGCCGTCCGACAAATTATTATGCCGGATATAGACGACGTGCAATCCATTTTGAACTGCCCAATCAATCGCTTCGTTGACGTTTTCAATGATTTCCCTGTAATTTTTGGTGATGTCGTTTTGAAGGTCGATTACGACCAGCGCTCCGTTTTTCATAATATACGCCTCCGTAAATTTCATTTTTCATGCCCGGCGGGTCACTCCCGAACGCCTGCCAGAGCCAAAAACTTTTTGTCCGACTGTATCGCGTGCGTTACGAACTTTCCGTCGCGGAACAGCGCGTAGGTCGTAACCGGGGCGGGCGAGGACTGTGCGGTTTCTTTGTCGGTAATATGCACGGTTTTCAGCGGAATACCGTGTTCGTTTGCAGCGGCCTGCACACGCGGGACCCAATAAGACGTGAACGGACACTGGTCGGTATAATAAAGAACGAAGCCATCCTCGTGTACTTTCGGATGCTTTGCGCATGTTTTGAATTTCGGTGGTTCGGCACCCGGCACAAGCGGCAGATACATGAGATTTATCCCGCAGTCGGACACGTCCGCAACGGAAAAGCCCTTATATGCCAGAAATTTCGGATCGGAAAGAAATTCGCGCTTCCGACCTTCCGCACTCAGTATGCAAAGCCCTTTCTTTGCCTGAGCCGCCGCGGCGCGAATACACTCGCCTAGCAAATCGTTGGCGTATCCGTGCCCTTTCATTTCGCCCGCAATCCACAGGCAATCGATATAGATATAGCCGTCGGCTTCGATGGGTACCCAAGCGTTTTCCGCGGGAATATACTCGATAAAGCACTTGCCGCGCTGCTCGCTGCGATAAAAAACAAGTCCCTCGTCAAAGCGCCTCTTCATCCATTCCTTTTTTACAAGGCTTTGCTTGCCCGACATGGCGCAACAGATATGTTCCTTATCTATGTTTTCTTTGGTTATACGCACATAATTCATATTTTTCACCTCTCCGCATCACTCTTTGACGTTCTATATCGCGGCGTTGACAATAATATAGATGTTGTCCGGGAGAATGGTTCCGTTTTTCCATACCGCTTCAAACTCTCCCGTCGTCAGCACGCGATTGTATTGCGCACCCGACGCGTTTTAATCATCATTTACTCGAAAATTCTCGTTTCCCCTCAAGAACAGTACCGTCCGTTCTTTCATTGAGATTTTCCCGACTGCATAGCCGTATTCCGATAGCTCTTTTTTGCATTTCAAAAAAGAGTGGTCAAGTGGTACGCCCGCAATCAGCCCGATTTCGTCGAAGGTCAACGTCATCTGCGACTTATTGCTTTCTTGCACGTATTTCCAAAGTTTCTCATATTTGCTCATACTATATCTCTCAGTCAATCGTCTTTACGGTTCTTGAAGCTTAAAGCCGCAATCGGCATCAAAGCGCCTGCGCATACGAATAATTTAGTTTTTTATTCGGTTTTCTCTTTTTATACTTCCGCATCGCTTTATTTCAGGAATTACAATCGCTGCGTTTCTTCCGTTGCCGCCAATATCGCGCCTCTGTACGCGCGCTCCAATTGGGATTTTATTATTTCCCGGTCGTATTTCAACGAATTGTTGGCAATAATGCTCGCATAACCGTGGGCAAACAGAAAAACGGTTAAAAATACCTTTTTGGTCTGCTCCATATCCATACCCAAAGCTTCCCGCATAGCCGAAAGGACGGGAATAAGCTCCTCTGCGTCTATCAGTTCGAGCAAGGTATTTTCGTCAAAGAAATTCGACTGAAAAAGAAAACGGAACAAATGCGGCTCATCGATTGCAAAGCCGATATAATTCAGTCCTATTCCAAGCATGGCGCCGTCTTGGTTGCCCGTTATATTCATCAGATATCCGGAATGGAACTCGTCCGCCTTTTGATAGACCGCTCTTTTCAATTCTTCAATGGTTGAAAAGTGATACATAACCGGCTGCGTGGAACAATTCAGCTTTTCCGATACCGTCCTTGCATTGATATTCTCCGCTCCGGTTGCACGGGCTATTTCAAAAGCGGCGTCTACAATCATTTCTTTCGTGACTTTCACCTTTGCCGGCATATTCGCACCTCCAAGCATAACTCAAATTATGTATAACGTAAATTATACATAGAAAAGTCGCTTTTGTCAAGCGTAAACGCAAGGCTTACACGATTTTTTATAATTTAGCATATTTTCGGAGATTAAACTTCTGCCGCAGAATACGCTCCGGACGTATAACAATTCCGTTGATTATACGCAAATACGACAAAAAAAGTTGCGCACACAGAGTTTTTCATTTGACATTCCCGAAAAAAAAGAATATACTTACGTACGGAAATGAAGTTCTTCCGCAAGGGCAACCTTGAAACCGCGTTCACGCTGATGACTTCTGCGAATTTTTTATCGCAGGGCATCGGCTTTTTTCTTGCCCTGAAAGGAGTATTTTATGTCGTTTTTAACTTCGTTTGCAATCATTTTGTTGTCAGCACTGCTGCTTGGTAGCCTGTTTCGTAAAATCAAACTTCCGCCGCTTATCGGCATGTTGCTCGTCGGAATAGTGTTGGGTCCGCACGTCTTAAATCTTATTTCGTCCGACATTCTCAATATTTCTAGTGATTTGAGGCAATTTGCGCTGATAATAATACTAACCCGCGCCGGACTATCGCTAAAACCTGCCGACCTTAAAAAAGTGGGCAGACCCGCGATTTTGCTCTGTTTTCTGCCCGCAACGTTTGAAATAATCGGTTACATTGCGCTTGCTCCGCTCGTTTTGGGTTTAACGATACAAGAAAGCGCGTTGACGGGAGCGGTAATGGGCGCAGTTTCGCCTGCGGTCGTAGTACCTCGTATGCTTAAACTTAAAGAAGAAGGCTACGGAACGGACAAAAGCATCCCGCAAATGATAACGGCGGGAGCTTCCTGCGACGACGTTTTCGTAATAGTTTTATTTACGGCACTGCTTTCGACCGTAAGCGTCGGCAGCTTCGACTTTAATGTAATATGGAAAATTCCCGTATCCATCGTTTCAGGGATACTTTTCGGCGTTTTTTGCGGTTGGATATTTTCGCTGCTTTTCAAACGTTTCAAAATTCGCGATACCGTAAAAATCATAATTTTGTTAAGCGTTTCGTTCCTGTTCGTCGCACTCGAAAATCTGATAAAGGCGTACGTTCCTTTTTCGGGACTTCTTGCAGTAATTTCTCTCGGAGTTATATTCAATATGAAGTCCGAAGAGCAGGCAGGCAGACTGTCGGTCAGATATGAAAAACTTTGGGTTTTCGCCGAAATAATTCTGTTCGTCCTCGTCGGCGCGGAAGTCGATATTTCCTACGTAATTTCAAGCGGCGGCAGCGTAATTATAGTTTTGTTTTGCGCACTTGCGTTCAGAATAATCGGCGTTTTCGTATGCCTTATAAAAACGCCGCTAAATTTCAAAGAAAGGCTGTTCTGCGCGATTGCCTATATCCCGAAAGCGACCGTTCAGGCAGCAATAGGAGCAATTCCGCTTGCGTCGGGGCTCGAATGCGGGCAAACAATTCTGACCTGCGCCGTTCTGGCAATACTTATCACCGCGCCGTTGGGTGCGATTGCAACCGATCTGTCGTACAAAAAACTACTTACGAAAACCGACGTATAATCATGTACAAAAAAGCGCAAGCCCGATTTTTCACGTCGGACCTGCGCCGTTTTTTTAATTATTAAATTTTTGCGGCTTTTCTTTCAAAAAATCGCTTTCACACTTTTGTATAAAAGAAAAAACAGGCGGAAAAACCTGTTTTGCAAAACGAAGAAATGTCAGAACATCATGAGAATTGTGCCGAACAGCACCAAAACTATCGAAATAATCGTGCGGGCGGTTATTTTTTCGCCGAAAATCAAGCCGGAAAGAGCCGAGAAAAACACGCCGCCTCCCGTGACGATAGGGTACATAACGACCGCAGGCACGTACACCGCGGATTCGGTTAAAAAGAAGTTTCCCACGCCGTTCACCACGGCATAGCCCACCGAAACGGCTATCGCGACGAGCCACGCCTTTGCCGCCCGTTTTTTATTCGTTTCCGTATCGGCTGCAGAGACGGCTTGGTTCCCTTCAGCAAAAGAGCGATATTCTCCGTCCGCGCGCCCGGCGGTTATTTTATTTTTTATCGCGAGAACGCCGAGAATTACTATTGAAATAGCGAAACGCGAAAGGTTTATAAGCACCATAAACGCGCCCGAGCTTACCGCCTCTTCCACTTTCTGCTGATGAAAAGACACGATAACGCTGCTTAGTCCGTTGAGTATAAACACCGCGACGATGCACACCACGGCAAACGCGGAAGATTTTTTATCGTCGTTTTTCCGCGGGCTGACAAAGAGCGACGCCGTAACCGCAACGACTGCGATTATTTTCCACGCCGTAACCGTTTCGCCGATACAAACTCCGTATATAAAAGGCACTACCATTGCGCCGAGCAGCATCGACAGGCTGAAAAACGACAAATTCGCGCATGAGAGCGCCTTCGTGGAAAACGCCGACAACGAAATGTTCACCACGGCGTAAACGCAGGCAAGTGCAAACGAAGCCGAGGAAAACTCGAACCTGAATTTATTTACGGCAAGAAACAGCGGGATCGACACGAAAGAGGCGATTATTCCGAAGACGAGCGAATAGAAAAAGCCGGACCCCTTGGTTTTCTGGTAGTATTTGGTGAATACGAATTGCGTGGAAAACAACACGGAAGCGGTTAAAAGCAATATATAGTATTTCCACATGTCCGTCGCACTCCTCCGCCGAAAACTTTGCCGCCGGACAATTTATTCAAACAGCACGGTGACGCTTTATTATACCATAAAACCCGCATTCCGCGCAACTCATTTTTATCCGGTACGGAAATTTTCGCGATAGCAAGTTCTTTTCTCCGCATTTCAATCTCCGATTTTACAACGCCGCGTTCGGCTCTCTCGTTTTAATTCCGCCGTAAATCGCAATAATCTGCCGCATGATTATCTCGTCTTCGCCGTCGAGCAGGCATAGCAGGCGATTAAGAAGACCGAGCTGTTTTTCGTTCATTCCCGGTCGGTCAAGCCGAAAGCCGTCAACCACCCGTATTCCGCCGCCGTAGCCCCGCACGGTATAAATCGGATATTTAAGCGAGAGGTAAAAAACGTCGTAGTCTATCGTTCGCTTGCACACGCCGAACTCGTTTGCGAAATTCCCGCGCGTTTCCTGCCTGCGAGCGCACAGAGCCGTAAGTATAGCCCACCTTCTTTCCGCCGCGTTCATTATACTCTCCTTTAAAACAAAAAATTCCCGGCAAGCAATCTTCCCGATACGAAAATCGCCCCGCGCTTTATTTGCGGAGCGATTTTTTATTTTCTGTTTCGTTGAAATTGTTATTCGGCTGTTGCGAAATCGCCAAATCGTCATAAACGTTTACCGGGCAGCTGCGGTATCGTCCGGCGCGGGTGCGGGATCGGGGTCGGGGGACGGCTCGTTTTTTGGGAATTTATTTTCCATCATAAGTTCGAGCGTCTGATTTCCGTAAAGGCGTTCGGTTATAAACTTGTACTCTACGTTGCATATCGCCGAAGCGGTTTTGCTTTTGGTGAGTTGTTCGTTTACCGGTGCCGAGAAGGAAAACGGGAATATCGCCGACACGATGAACAGCGCAAGCATAACCGTAACCGCGCCTTTTACCGCACCTATCGCAAGCCCGCCTATACGGCTGGCAATATTGGGTTCGCCGTGCACGAAAATGATTTTAAGCACGTATCCGAGAATGCTGGCGATTATTCTTGCCGCCGCATACAAAATAACGGTCATAAGCACGGTAAACAGGTGCAAGGACATTGCAACCGCCAGAAACTGCTCTTCGGTTGCGCCCCAGGTTGCGGCGCCGCCGATAGCCTGATAGCGCGCAAGCAGAGGTTCGTACAACATTTTAACGACGCCCGTAGCTTCGCCGCTGCCCTCGAACGCGCCCTTTATAAGGCTGTATATCGAGAATGTATCTCCAAGCGCGAGATTTTTGATTGCTTCCACGCCCAGCAAAAAGCGCAGGCAGTAATCGGACAGAAAAAAGCAGGTCAGAACGGCTAAAAGAAAGCAAATAAGCTTTATAAGAGCTTTACCGGTACCGCGCCAGAGTCCGATCAGCGCGCCCAGCACGATAAAAGCTATTATTCCTATATCGATATAAGACATATGACCTCCTTAAAGCGTCGTATACAACCGCAATTTGCGGGCGAAAATTTATAAAGTGAACAAGTATTCCTCTTTCAGACAATTCGTTTCCGGGCAAGCCGTGCCGCCGATAATATTGTGCATAGGATCGCCCAAAGTGCCGGGCGACAGCTTCGGTCCGATAACCGGAAAGCTGCTTATCGAGCGTTTTTTCGTGCCGACCGACGTTTACGGAACGTGCGCTTCTCCCGTGCACGCCTTAAATCTTACCGCCGAGGTGGAAAAAATACGTCTGATTCATCCTCACCGCAAAATAATAGCGGTGGATTCGGCAATCTGCGCAACCGTGAAAACGGGTACTCTCAGCGCCTTCCCCGGAGGCATCCGACCTGGGCTTGCCGCGGGAAAAGATCTCGGAACGGTGGGCGATTGGTCGCTTACGGCAACTGTTGCCAACCGCGACAAAAGCGAGCTGTTTTCGATTGGGCGCGGATACGTTTTCGCGCTTTCGGTTAAAGCCGCGCTGATGATTAAAGCGGCGTTTCCCGACGGCAGTGCGCGCGCCGACGAAAAAAGAATACGAATATTATAATATAAAATACGAAAAAATGCAACAATTATGTGAAAATAATTTTTTTACGCCTGACGTTATTTGTCCCAATCGCATATCGACGGCAACATAAAGTCGATGTCAAGCCCGCACTCTTTTGCCTGTTGTTCGGTGGTTTCGCCCGTAAATACGAGAGTTGTTACGAAATTATTATTGATTCCGAACTTGATATCGGTGGCAAGACGGTCGCCGAACATGGCGATTTCGCACGGTTCCAGACCGCAGATACGGCGGATGCAGTCGCCCATTACGGGATAGGGCTTACCGCAGACGGCAAGCGGCTTTTTGCCCGTCGATTTTTCGATGAGCGCGAGATAAGAGCCCACGTCCGGCTTGGTGCCGCGCACGGTGGGGCAGTTGATATCGTCGTGAGTACATATGAAAGGCACGCCTTCGCGGATGAAATTGCAAAGCTTTTCCAGCTCGTCGTAATAGAACTCGGTGTTAAACGCGATTACGACGAGTTCGGGGTTTTCCTCTTCGCTCTTTATCCCCATGCGGATAAATTCTTCCTTTACCGCCTTGTTGGCAAACAGATAGATTTTTTTATCGGCGTAATAGGTTTTGAGATACCCGGTTGCCGCCATTGCCGAAGTATAGATATTGTCGAGAGTCACGTTAAAGCCCATTTTGTTGAGTTTTTCAACGTAGCCGTCGGGCGTTTTCGAGCTGTTGTTGGTGAGAAACAGTACTCTTCCCTGCTTTTTCATGCGTTCCACGGCGTCCACGGCGCCCTCGAACACGTCGTTGTCAAGGCAGATCGTGCCGTCCATATCAAGCAGAAAACACTTTACTTTTTTCATTTTTTCGTTCATGATTTTATCTCCGGTAAATTAAGTTTATTTTTATAAAAATGCGTCTATTAAGCCCATACTCTTCATAAGAGAGTACATTTTGCCTCCGCCGAGGTCGGGCGCGAGCGCAAACGAAAGCCGAATGTCGCCCGCGTTAAGCCGCGAAAAAGCCGAATAGCCGTTTTCGGGCAAAAGCTTCTTTATTTTCCGAGTCGCACGATTAAGCGCAATCGCGTCGTAACAAAGCTCGGCAAGCAATTCCACCCGCGACGTTTTTATCGAATACACCGCTTTGGTTATTTCGCTTTCGCTGAAATCGCGGCGCATATACGAGAGAATTTGCTTTTCTTCCAGCCCTGTGTAATCACTCCACTGTTCAAGCCGCGCGTTGTTGTCGGGCGGCGGAATAAAGCCGAAATCGGACAGTAAGAACTGCCTGTACGCTCCCGAAACCACGTTTGCCGCAACCAGTTTTACAAGCCCGGAGGGCAATTTTTCGTGTCCGTCGTGCTCCGAAATAAGGTCCATAACGCGAGCAAACGCCACGTCACCGCCTTCGCCGCCGATAAAACCGTCTACTGCCGCAGCTTTTTCTATTAAAGAATACGCGTCGGGCTTTTCGCCGCTGCGTATTATGGAAGCGATTTCGCTTCTCAGTCGCTTTACGCCCGCTTCGTCGTATTTCTTGCCCGCAAGCACGCAATCGATGCGATAGTCAGCAAGAGCCAGCAGTTTTGCGGCAGCCGAGCCGTACGCAGAAGCCGCGAACGTGTCGTTTTCGGGCAGAAAATCACACGCGACGACCTGCGCGCCGCCGCTTTGCCGTTGCAGAGCGCAAAGCACGGACAGCGGATCGCTCGCCGCAGAAAAATACGCCGTGGGAAGCTTTTTCAAAAAACTGCGCGGCGACTTTTTCTTTTCAAAGCCGTCGTCCGCCACTACTATCCTAAGTCTTACGTCCTCGGATTTTTCTTCCTTTATACGATATTTTTTGGAAATGACCCGCACGATTTCCGATTTTAGCCGTTCCGGCATATCGGGCGCGTACACGCACGCCGCAACGCCCTCCGGCATACCGCCGAGATCGGGCAATTTGTCGGTTCGACTTACGAAAAACACTTCGCTGTTTGCTGCCTGTAATTTTTTCAACTTTTTCGCCTCGTTTTTTTACGATTATACAACGAGCGGGAAGGCGAAAAATAAATTATCGGGGCGAATTACCGCTAAAAACCGAAAAAGCAGGACGGACGACTCACGCGGTTTTTGAAAAGCCGTGCCAATGCCGTTTTCGGGAAGAAAAACGGGCACTCCGCAATCCGGAACGCCCGTCACAATTTCAATTTATCGTCAGATTACCGACTTGGTTTCCTTTTCGTTTACGGTAACAACGCTTGCGTTTTCGGCGTCGCCCTTGTAGTAACGAGCGATCTGCAAACTTCTCCACTGCGAGAACGCTGCGTTTTCCTTGGAAGTAAGCGCTGTGTCTTCCATAGCGGAATAAACCGAATCGTATTTACCGTTGGTGTAGTAGTCGTCCAATCCCACTACTTCGCCTGCTTTGGGCAGCTTGCTGAGATACAGAACGTGCACTCCGTAATCGGTTACGACTTTGCCGGAAATAGCGCCTTCTACTCCGCCTTCGTACAGCTTTCTTGCAGCTGCTGCGAATTCAGCCATATAACTTTCGGTGGAAGAACCGAGGTCGTATTTTTCCATATATCCGTAGGTCTTTCCGAAAATTCCGGGATCGGTGTTATATTTATAGATAAGGTCGTCGAACGCGCGTTCCTTTTCGTAAAGGGTAGCCGCTCCGTTTACCTTGTTTTCGATTTCGTTATAAATGGTGTTTACGGAAATCGGGCTTCCGAAATCTTCGCCGTCAACGTGCTCGTACGACATGATTTCGTTTGCGAGACGATCGCGGTAGTCTTCGTAATTTCCCGTTACGGTTGCTTCAACGCTGTTCTTGTACGCGTTGAGCGCAGCGGTCTGTGCGTCGCTGAACGGAATGAGAACGTGCTTTACGAAGAAGTGATTGCTGTCGGGGAAGTACAGAAGCTTGGTGTCGTTACTGATTGCCTTTTCGTATGCGGTTTCGTCTGCATACGAGCTCTTCTGAGCGGCAAGCGTGCTTGCGTACACTGCCTCTACGTCGGCGCGGGTAACTTCTACGGTGCCGGTGATATAGTCTTCGAGAAGAGTGAGCTTCTGCTGATCTTCGTAGGTTTCGCCCGCATACAGATACGCGGTGGTGGTTCCCTGAAGTTCGCCGTAAACGTAGCTGAGACCTTTCTGATTGGTCACGTCGTCGAAATGCTTGTATTCTTCTTCCACTTTCGCAGCCTGCTCGTCGGTGATGTCGAGCGAAGCGAGAACGGCTTTTTTGATATTTTTAAGTGCGCGTTTAAGCGATTCGAGTTCGAGCGAACGGCTTTCTTCGTCGTAGGCGTTGAGTCCGGGATATCTCGAAAGCGAAGGCGTCCATTTTTCCACGCTCTTTCTGTCGTCCTTGGTGAGCTTGTCTTTCAGCTGACGAACGGTTATTGCGTCGAGAGCGTCCTGTTCGGCGTCGGTTACGGGCTTGCTTACCAGTCCTCTTGCAATGCACATTTCGACAAGTTCGTCGCGGGTAAGCGAATCGTACACGCCTGCGTCGTCGTCCTTAACGGGATACGTGGTGTCCGAATCACTGCTGTCATCATCGTCGTGGTCGTGATCATGATCGTCATCGTCGGAAACGGTAATGCCGCGCTCTTCCAGAATCTCGGTGCGAGCGGAAGAAATAGCGCTGTCGATGGCGGTGTACACGTTCTGATCGATGGTGTTACGGTCGTAAGTATCGATGGAAATGTAGCCGAAATCGATGTACGCGTTTGCAAGGTTGAGCACGATACGCTCGGTTGCGAGGTTTTCGACGAGAAGTTCGACAACCTGCTCCGCGGTGTAGCCGTAATACTGCTGATAGTAGTACGTATAGTAGTTGTAAACCGTTTTGAAGTTGCTCTTGTAGATTTTGCTTTCTTCGGTTTTATAGGTCTTCTGTCCGTCGGGCGACTTGATTTCGTACGAAGCGACCGAGATGACCACTTTGTTATCGTCGCGTTCCTGATCGAACGTAACGAGATTGCAACCGGCGAATGCCGAGCAACACATAACTATTGCAACAATTAAACAAATAATTCTTTTACGCATTTTGTTCCTCTTTCTATATGATCGCGTTTTATGCGCGGAATGTATGCCTGATTGCCAAGGTAGACAATATCAGCTTAAAATATTATACCATATTACGATTGATAAATCAAACGTTTTTCAACCTCAATTTACGACAATTGCGTAAAAATTTCAATAAATCGTTATTGTTATTGAACCTTAAAGCCGGCTTTTCCTCTCCGAGCAGCTTTGCGCCGCATTTAAGTGCCACCGAATAGTCGTCGCTTTGTATGTCTTTTATAAGGTCGAAAACCACTTTGCTTTCGCGTTTGTTCATGACCACGGCGCTTGCTCCGACTTCCGCCGCGAGGTTTTTTATAAGCGCGACGTTTACGAGATTCTTCACTCCGTCCGGAACCGGTCCGTACATGTCGGCAAGCTCGGAAAGCAGCGTGTTGCGCTCGTCCACCGAGCCGACGCGAGATATGCGCGAATACAGTTTTAATTTCCATTCCGGGTCGGTTATATACCCGTCGGGAACGAAAGTGCCGTAATCCACGGACATGCGCACCTCTTTTTTGATAACGGGCGGTTTTCCGTCCATTTCGCCAAGAACATCTTCCAGAAGCGAGCAGTACATGTCGTAGCCCACTTTTTCCATGTGCCCGTGCTGTTCGGCTCCTAAAATATTGCCGGCGCCGCGTATTTCGAGGTCGCGCATGGCAATTTTGAAACCGCTCCCGAGTTCTGTATATTTTCCTATCGATTCAAGCCGCTCGAACGCCTCTTTGGACAGCGTTTTATTGCTGCGGTAAGTGAAAAAGGCGTACGCGGTGCGGTCGCTTCTGCCCACTCTGCCGCGCAGCTGATACAGCGTGCTAAGCCCCATCGTGTCCGAGTCCACCACTAAAAGAGTATTGGCGCGCGGAATGTCCACTCCGTTTTCGATAATGGTGCTGGACACCATGACGTCGCCGTCGCCCGAAACGAAAGCGTCCACCGCTTTTTCGAGTTCGCTTTCCGGCATCTGACCGTGAGCCACTATTATTTTTACGTCCGGCACGATTTTCTGCACCTTCGCCGCAAACTCGTTTATATGCTCCACGCGGTTGTAGACGATAAACGCCTGTCCGCCCCTTGCCTTTTCGCGGGTTACGGCGTCGTACAAAAGCGCATCGCTGTACTCGGTGACGTAGGTTTGCACGGGAAGACGGTTCATGGGCGGTGTTTCCAGAAGGCTCATGTCGCGTATACCAACCATAGACATATGCAAAGTGCGAGGAATGGGCGTTGCAGACAGCGTGAGCACATTGACTTCGCGCCGTAAATTCTTTATTTTTTCCTTATCGCCCACTCCGAAACGCTGTTCTTCGTCCAGAATAAGCAATCCGAGGTCGGAAAACTTCACGTCTTTGGACAAAAGTCTGTGCGTTCCCACCACTATGTCCAGTTTTCCGTCCGCAAGGTCGGCAAGCGTTTTCTTTACCGAAGCGGGACTGTCGAAACGGGTGAGCCTGCCCGCATTCACCCCGAAAGCGGACATTCGTTTGAGAACGGTTGCGTAATGCTGCTTTGCAAGAACGGTAGTGGGCGACAAAAACGCCACCTGTTTACCCTCCGATATTACTTTAAAAGCAACGCGAAGCGCCACTTCGGTTTTGCCGTAGCCCACGTCGCCGCAAAGCAAGCGATCCATTATTTTATTGGATTTAAGGTCGGACAGACATTCTTCCACCGCGCGCAGCTGATCGTCGGTTTCGGTGTACTCGAACGTGTTTTCAAACTCGTGCAGCAGGCTGTCGTCCTCGCTGTAACGATAGGCGTCGGCTTTGAATCGCTCGGCGTACAGCGCTTTAAGGTCGAACGCCAGTTTTTTTATCGATTCGCGCGCCTTTACCTTTTGCTTGGTAAATTCCGCACCGCCCATTTTATTAAGACGAGGCGCTCCGCCCGAAACGTAACGGGTAAGGCTGTCGAGGTTTTCCACCGGCACGTACAGCTTGTCGCCGCCCGCGTACCCCACTACGACGTAATCGCGCGTAACCGTGCCCACGGTCACTTTTTTGACGCCTTCGCACATGCCCACGCCGTGAACGTCGTGCACTACGTATTCGCCTATTTTGGGCTCGCCGATAAAGTTGTTGCGGCGCCGCGTTTTTGCGGTCTGATTTTTGGCGCCCACCAGGTCGTTTTCGCAAATTACGGCAAGCTTGAAGTCGTGCAGAATTTCGCCCGTTTCGCCGCTTTCGCCCGTAACGGTAACCGCTCCCGAATAATCTCCGCAGCACGCCACGTACTGCTCGGCAAGCAGTTCGTTTACGTGCGCTTTAAGCTGATCGGAAGCGCAAAGAACGGCAACTTTATAGCCCTTGCCCGTCCAGTTTTCGACGTCGGTCACGAGCTGCGCGTGATCGCCCACGTATCGCGTCGCGTTCATCGAACGGAATACGTACAGCTCCTGCGGATCGAAAAAGCGATTGGTGCTCGTAATAGCGTGGAAGGAAATCGCCGATCCGTCGAATGCGGCGGCTTTTTCGGGTTCTATCAGCGAATCGAACGCCGATTTAAGCGTTTCGCCCTTGGAAAACAGCGACTCGAAACGCTGTTTATGCTCGGCAAAAGCCACTTCCATGGCGTCGTAAGTGCGCTTGCATTCGTCAATAACAAGCGTTCTGCCGCGCATGAATTCCGAAAGCGTGCAGTGCGGAGCCAGCGGCAGCAAAAAGTCGCGCTCGCCGCCCGCCAAGCCCGCCTGAACGACAGAGATAAGTTCCTGCCCGCGCGCAAAATAATCGGGTTGAAGTCCGGGACAAAGCTGTTTTCGTAAATCCGCGTCGCACGCAAACGAAAACACGTCGGTAAACGGATAGATTTCCACGCATTCGGCGCTTTTAACCGAAAGCTGAGTTTCGGGGTCGAGCTCGGTGATACGGTCCACTTCGTCGCCGAAGAATTCTATTCTGTACGGAACGGCGGAATTTACCGGATACACGTCCAATATGTCGCCGCGGCGGGCAAAACGGCACGCGTCGCTGAGCTGCGGCTCTCGCTTGTATCCGTTTTCGATAAGCCTTGCGGTAAGTTTGTCCGGGTCTACTTCGTCGCCTTTTTTTATTCGTATTATATGAGAAAAAAACTCGTCCCTTTTGGGATAGAGTTGCATAAGCGCGTGCGCAGTTGTTACCACTACGTCGGCTTTTCCGGTGATCGCGTCGCCGAGTGCCGTGAACCTTTCGCGAAGCGACGGAGAAGACGAGCCGGGAAGCAGCGTTTCCTCCCTCTCGCGAAGAACGGCGACTTTTTCGGTAAAGCACCTGACCGCTCGGGCAAACTTGCCTGCGGTGAAGAAATCGGAACACACCACGAGCGCGTTGCCGGCAAGCGCGGTAATAATCGCGCGCGAAAAATTCTGTACGCCGAAAACCGAGACTTTTTTGCCGTCCCGGTTGTCGTTCAATATCTTTTTCACTTCCGGAATGGAAGCGAATACGTCGGTTATTTTTTTCAAGATTTACTGCCTAAAAATTTCTCCGCCTCGTCCGCGGCGCCTTCAATGGCTTTTGCAATCAGCGGGCGTTCGGCTTTGGGGACGTCGGACAGAACGTAATCGGCAAGCGGCACGTTTTCGGGCGGTCTTCCGGTGCCTATCCGTATGCGGCGGAAATTTTCGGTCTTGATTTCGGCGATGATGTTGCGCATGCCGTTGTGCGTGCCGGCGCTGCCTTTTTCACGCACGCGGAGCGCGCCTTTGGGCAAATCGATATCGTCGTATATGACAACTAAATCGTTTTCGGTCGCCTTGTTTTTGGCAAGCAGTTGCTTTACCGCCACTCCGGACAGATTCATGTACGTAAGCGGCTTGGCAAGCACTATCTTTTCGCCCTTGATGAATCCGGTAGCAACCAGGCTGTCGCACTCCTTTTTATCGAACTTCCAGCCCAGCCGGTCGCAAAGACATTCGACTGCAAGAAAGCCCATATTGTGAAAGGTGTACGCGTATTTATCTCCGAAATTGCCCAGACCTACTACTATTTTCATTATTCGGCGTCTACCGCTTCGTTAAGCTTTTCGAGCATGGTGTCGAGGTCGATACCGTGAACGGCAGCGGCTTCTTCTACGGTTTCGCCGTGAGCGATCGCACAGCCCACGCAATGCATACCGAGAGAGGTGAACACTTCCGCGAGAGCGGGATTTATCTGAATTACTTCGTAAATAGTCATATCTTTGGTTATTTTCATGATGATTGGCTCCTTGCGCGAAAGATTTCTCCCGCGCAAGTAAAAGTTTACCCTTTTAGTATGATTTTGTCAACTTTTTTCGCCCGATTTTTTTCCGCAAGCGTCATTTTCATCGGTTTTACCCGAAACGGAAACCTTTTTATCCTCTTTTTCAAGCAATTCCGTCTGAAAATCGCCCGCTCCCATCAGCGCGACGCACGGATAATCCCGTTTGAAACGCAGAAATTTTTCGGGCAGAAGATTTTTCGGAACGAACGAGCAGGCAACGTTTTTGCGGCAAATTTCGTAAATAAACCTGTCGTCGCCCGATTTTTCACGCGCGGCGAAAGTATCGGTAAACGCAACTTCGTCCGCGTCCGAAAACGCCGTCGAAAATCTGTCAGCAAGCGCGACGGTACGCGAATAAGTGTGCGGCTGAAAGATAAGCGCCACTTTTCCGTACTGCTTTTTAAGCGACGAAATTCGTTCCTTTATCTCGGCGGGATGATGCGAATAATCGGATATAACCGTGCAAATCTCGTCTTCCGACACAATCTCTCCCCGCCGTTTTACGCCCTTAAATCGCTCGATTCCCGCCTTTATATCGCGATAACACACGTTTTCGCGGTACGCGGCGACTATCGCGAGCGCGGCGTTTTTGATATTGAACGGCTCGGAAAAACTCGGCGAAAAACTGCCAGAATACGCATCTCGATAAAACAAATCGAAAAATCCCTTAGAGGGGCGGATAACGTAGTCGTTGTCGCTTGAAAATCCCACGCTCACTCCGCCGGAAACGAGTTTTTTAAGCCTGACGTCGTCGCCGTTGTAAATAACCGTGCCGCAGCCGCTTATAAATTCGCCGAAGGCTTGCTCCGTGTCGGAAATATCGCGGTACGTGTCGGGATGATCGAAATCGATATTGGCGATAATCGCGACGTCGGGTTTCAGATGCAGAAAACTGCGCCTGTACTCGCAAGCCTCGGTAATAAAATACTCGTTTTTCTGAGTAAAACCGAAGTCGTATTCTCCGCCGATATGCACTGTGGGATTTTTCGTCGCGAGAACCTCGCCCAGCATAGCCGTAGTGGTGGTTTTGCCGTGACAGCCGGCAACCGCGATAACTCTATCGAATTTCTTGGAAATAAAAGCCAAAAACTCGGACCGTTCCGTTACGGGAACGCCGAGTTTACGCGCAAACGACAATTCCTCTTTG
>CAKQJJ010000009.1 GCA_934247335.1 uncultured Clostridia bacterium
CAACTTGATTTTTTCCATGACGCTCATATTGCGGTTTTCCTTGCGATTACGGGCTTTTTAGGACCGGTCGTGGGCGCGCTGGTATACAATGCGGGTTCGGTGCTGATAATTGCCAATTCGGCGCTTCTGCTCGGTTGGAAAAAACGAAAAAAGCCAGTCCGGCATAAATAAAAGCCCGAAGAAAGCGTTCGCCGTAAAAAAGCGAACGTTTTATTTTGTTTAAAACGCGCGATTGCGTTGACAAACGGCATAAACTCGTTATATAATTATTAAGGTAAAATCGGAGGGTTTCATGAACTATATTCAGGACGTATTGACCGAACTTAAAATCAAAAATCCGGGGCAGGACGAGTTTATTCAGGCGGCGACCGAAGTGCTGACTTCGCTTGCGCCCGTCGTTGACGCGCATCCGGAATTTCGCAAAGCCGCCATTCTCGAGCGCCTCACCGAACCCGACAGGCAGATTATGTTCCGCGTGCCGTGGACGGACGACGCCGGAAACGTGCGCGTAAACCGCGGATACCGCGTTCAGTTCAACAACGCGATAGGTCCGTACAAGGGCGGACTGCGCTTTCATCCGTCGGTCAATCTCGGAATAATCAAATTTTTGGGTTTTGAACAGATTTTCAAAAACAGTCTTACCTCTCTTCCCATCGGCGGGGCGAAAGGCGGCAGCGATTTCGATCCGAAAGGCAAATCGGACGCCGAAGTTTTTCGTTTCTGCGTAAGTTTCATGACCGAACTTTACAAGTATATAGGAGCCGACAGCGACGTTCCCGCCGGCGACATAGGCGTGGGCGCGCGCGAAATTGGCTACCTCTTCGGCGCATATAAGCGCATTACCGGCAATTACGAGGGCGTTCTTACCGGGAAAAGTATTTCTTACGGCGGCAGTCTTATCCGCAAAGAGGCAACCGGCTACGGGCTGATATACTTTACCGAACAAATGCTGGGCAACAAGGGAATAAATCTGCAAGGCAAAAAAGCAGTGGTTTCGGGATCGGGCAACGTTGCGATTTACGCGGCGGAAAAAGCAATCGGACTGGGCGCCAAAGTCGTTGCCATGTCCGATTCGGACGGATATATATTCGACCCGGAAGGCGTGGATCTCGGCGCGATTAAACAGATTAAAGAAATAAACCGCGGAAGAATAAAAGAGTATCTCTCCTTCCGTAAAAACGCGGAATATGTAAGCGGAAAGCGCGTTTGGGAAGTAAAATGCGACTTAGCTTTTCCATGCGCGACGCAAAACGAGCTGTCGCTGTCCGACGCGAAAACGCTTGTACAAAACGGCGTAATCGCGGTTGCGGAAGGCGCAAACATGCCCACTTCTCCCGACGCTATCGAATACTTCAAGGCGCACGATATTTTGTTTGCGCCGGGCAAAGCGTCCAATGCGGGCGGCGTTGCGGTGTCCGCTCTCGAAATGGCGCAAAACAGCCAGAGAATAAGCTGGACTGCGGGCGAAGTGGACGCTCGGCTTAAAGCGATAATGAAAAACATATACCTCGGCGCATCTTCCGCCGCGGAAAAATATTCGTGCCCCGGCGATCTCGTTTCGGGCGCAAACATCGCGGGATTTATCAAGGTTGCGGACGCAATGCTTATGCAAGGACCGCAGTAAAACGCGAGTACTATGTCACGCATAGTACTTAAAATACCGTAAAACATATTGAAATTTATTGATTTTAGTCGATTTTACGCTAAATCATCCGGAGATAAAACATATGCCTTTAATAGAATTCATCTGCCCGAAATGCGGCAGAATATCGGAAGAACTTACCAAAGCCGACGGAAAAGCCCCACTCTGCCCCGACTGCAAAACGCCGATGGAGCAAAAATACTGGGGTAAATGCTACGTTAATCAAAGACAGTCCGAACACTGCTCGGGCAACTGCGCAACCTGCAAAGGCTGCGGAAAATAAATTACAAGGAGATAAAAACATGGACGAACTGTATCTGAGAAGAAGCGTGCGCTCCTACCTCGACAAACCCGTAGAAAAAGAAAAACTGCTTGACGTTTTGCAAGCAGGCACCTGCGCCCCCTCCGCCATGAACAACAAAGACCGCCAGTTTACCGCGATTTCAAACAAAGAAATTTTGGGCGAACTCAACGCGGCAATCGAAGGACTTCTGGACAGCTCTTTCGTAGAGCGAATAAAAGGTCGCACGGGCGGCAAATTCAATTTTTTCTACAACGCGCCCGTTCTTATCGTCGTATCCACAAATCCCGACGGACATTGCCCCGCCGCCGACTGTGCGGTTGCGCTTGAAAACATGTTTTTAAAAGCCACGGGGCTGGACCTTGCGACGTGCTGGATAAATCAGCTGGTTGCGACCTGCGACGAAAAAGAAGTGCGAAAAGTGCTTACGAAAGCCGGCGTTCCGGAAAATCACAAGGTGTACGGAGCGTGCGCGCTGGGATATTCGGACGCGGAAGCTAAAAAAATAACCGCAAAAGACAATAAAATAGTCATTTGCGATTGAGGAGAATACAAAAATGGTAAACGAAAAAATCAATCTTTCCGAGAAATATTCCATTCCGGGAAACGCCGTGCTTGAAACCTTCGTTCATTCCGAATCAAAGGAAATGCATCCGTTCGTACAGAACCTCCCCTGCATACTGGTTTGCCCCGGCGGCGGCTACTGGTTTACTTCCGAGCGCGAGGGCGAACCTATCGCAATCGATTTTTACAACAGAAATTACAATACTTTCGTCTTGTGGTACGACATTTCGCAGACCGGAGCGCGCTATCCGCTTGCGCTTACCGAGCTTGCGTGCGCGGTGGATTACATTCGTAAAAACGCCGAAAACTTCCGCATAAATCCCGATAAAATATACGTTTCGGGTTTTTCGGCGGGCGGACACCTCGTAGCGAATCTTGCAAACTTCTGGCACGATCTGCCCGGCGATTTTATAGATCCCTCCGCGCTTGACGCAAAGCCCAACGGAGTAGTTTTGGGTTACCCCGTAATTTATCCCGAAAGCCACATGGGCTCGTTTGAAAACCTTTTGGGCGACAGACTGCAATCGGACAAGGCTTTGGTGGAAAAACTCACGCTTGACAAAACGGTTACGGACAAAAATCCGCCGTGCTTCGTGTGGACGACCTTTGAAGACAGAACTGTTCGCCCCGACGCGACGCTGAAATATGCCGACGCGCTAAATAAAGCGGGCGTCGTATGCGAATGCCACGTCTTCCCTTACGGCGGACACGGAGCCGCGTGCTGCGATAACCGAACCATCGGCGGCGCGTGCGAAGGCATCGGAAGAGCGAAAATCTGGTTTGATCTTTGCGAAGAATTTTTAAAATCGCTGTAATAATCGCCTTATTATAATATAAATCAACAGAAAAACGCACAAAAAACGCTTTCCCTCGAAACCAAAGAGAAAGCGTTTTTTATTTACATTGTCATGCTGCCTTGCTTGTTGTCCACCACTCGCAAAATATTTACTTCTCCGCCGCTTTCGGCGTCGATATACACGAAGTAGTCCAAGCCGTTATATTCGGCGGCGAATTCGTAGCAGAATTTTTCCTTTTCGCCTATCGGAATAACGCAAAGACGAACGTTTTTAATCGTAAGTTTTTTGCTTACTTTTGCGCGCGCTTCGCTTTCGGAAATTGCCGGCGACAGCGTTCTGAACGTGTTTTTCTCGCAATATCCGGAACACTCGAAGCCGTTTATTTCGCCGTCCGGCAAACCGACTTTTACTTTTACGAGATCGGTGTAGTAAATTACGCCGTCGGTTTCGGGCGCCAGATTTATTACCGCCGCTCCGTCCGTCGGATTATACCACACGGCTTTTAAGTTTTCAAACCCGAGCTTTTGCATATATTCCACGGCTTTTTGCTCGTAAAAATCCCGTCCGGCGGCTTGCGTAGAGTCGTCTTTTCCCGCGTTTTCCTCGTCCGCCGCTTCCGAATCCGAACCGGTCGCGCTTTTGTCCATCATTATCGGTACTCCGCCTTTTTTGCTCAGCATAAGCGAGCATTCCGCGTCGCCAATTTTTCCGCCGAGATAGAAAACCTCGGTTTTGCTCTCGGTTAAAAATACGTGTTCGACAGTCATTCCGAACTTTTCCGCGGCAATTTTCTCGGCTTCAACCTGAGTTATTTCGGGCAAGCCGTCGAGCGCGCGGAAATCGTACGTTTTACCGTCGGAAAACGGTCCGTCGTATATAAGCGCGGGATAATCAACGGAACTATGCATGCCGTCCGTGAATAGTCCTTCAAAATCGACGGGAAGAATACGGTCTTTTCCGATGGACGAATACACGCCTTTTTGCTCGATATCCGCCTCTATTTCACGGAATTTTTGCGACAAAAGCGAAGCGGTTTTGTATATGTCGTCCGACTGTTCGACGAATTTATCCACGTTTTTATCGTCGTCTATGGCTCGCATGAAGCTTAAACACCAGTCGCCCACCTGATTGAAAAACTTGGTCGTGGACGTGATGTTTTCAAACGACAGCGGCAAATACGAAATACACTCCGCCGCCGTTTCCGCCTGACGATAGGTGTCGGTGATAAGCTCGCGGTTTTCTCGCGTTCCGCTCGCCACGGTTATTTTGGACATATTGACCTCGAGATTGTCAAGGCAGTCGCCGAGCGACAAGACCGAGCTTTTATACACGTTTTCGAGATCGCGTTTGTTGCGGTCGTTGGCAACGCTTACCACGACCGTTTCGGTTGCAAAAATTCCGCACAGAGTTATAAGACAAATAGTCAATATTACAAATGCTTTTTTCATGTTTACGCCCTCGCGAAAGAATGTTTGCCTATTTTGAGTTCGACTTTAAGCGACCAGATCCATTTGCTGGTTGCGGTTGCCGGATTGTAGTAGTACAAACATCCGTTTGTCGGATCCCAGCCGTTGAGCGCGTCCTTTGCCGCAGAATACGCCGATGCGTTGGGCGTTAGATTTATCTGCCCGTCGCTGACGCACGTGAAGGCGTTTTTCTGATATATTACGCCCGAAACGGTGTTGGGAAAAGACGACGATTTTACGCGGTTTAACACCACGGCGGCAATTGCCACCTGACCGGTGTACGGCTCGCCGCGGGCTTCGGCGTACACGCATTTCGCAAGCAGATCGAGATTTGCGGACGACACGGTAGAATTTGACGAGCTCGTCTTGCTCGTAAGCGTTATTTTAAGCGCTTTTTCGGTGCGCGCGCCCACTATTCCGTCGGCGGTAAGCCCGTAGTCGCGCTGGAATTTTTTCACCGCCGTTTTGGTTCGACTGCCCCAGATTCCGTCAACCTTGTACGTATAATATCCCAAAGTCGCCAGTCGGGTCTGCACTGCCTTAATATTGGCGGTAGTGTCGCCTTTGACGATATTTGCCGCTCTTGCCACGGTTAAACCCGAAAACGCGGCAATAATCGCCGCTACGAGGCATATCGCCGCCAAAATCATTACGCTTTTTCTTTTGATCATACAACCTCCTGTTTTATCGGGATCGTGAAATAAATCTTCTCCACAATTCCGCGATTCTGCTTTTGTAATGCACGCCCTCTTCTTCGCCTTTGACGAAACACAGCGGCGGATAGATTACGCACCACCAGTTGTCGCCCGTGCCCTCGCCCAGTTCGATGATAAGCGCGTCGTACACGCCGCTTTCCACCACCACGTTTTCGTATGCGCGGGTGGGAAAATATTCGCGGCACACGGTTACCCGCGAGCGATAATTTTTGCCGTTTTCGTAAAGCGTTTCGTCGCACACCGCTTTCAGCTTTGCTTCGTGCGCCGACACGATTTCGAGAGCGACCCGAATATCGTCGACATTTTCGAGCAACGGTTCGAGATAGACGACCACGGCTTGTTTTACGATCATTTTAACCGCCTGATCGCTTTGCTCGTTGGAATTTGCCCTGACGTGAATACGAAGCAAATTGCCTTCTTGCTTGGTATTATTTGCGTTGCAACCCGAAAATATCAGGCAAAAACAAAAAATTAAAGCCGACGCCGCAAGAAAAATTCGCTTTGCCGTCGCATACTTTTTTTCCATAATAAAAAAACCTCCTTGTTTTTCAAAGGAGATTATAGTCGCGAACTTGTATTTTTATACTTTCAAAGGCGTAATTCCGTTTAGCTCAACAGGCGCGAAGAGGGCAGAATGCGCGTTTTTATCACGTTTATTCCGTCCGAAAGCAGCGCTTTTTCGACCCGTTCGTCGGGGGAGAATATTATCACTCCCGATCCGCTTCCGGTCATGACAGCTTCGTGATCTTTTGCGATATCGAATATGCGGGCGACGCTTTCGTTAAGCTTTTCGGCAGGCGCGGTAAGGTGATTGAAAAGACATTCGCGGGCTTTTTCCGAACGATCGGATTCAAGCAGTCGAATAAGACGGTCGTTGCCCTGAAAATCGGCGGACTGTTTTATTTGGTCGAAAAGCGAAAAACACTGTTTCGTGGAAACCGCTCCCTTATACGCAATCAGCACTTCGGGGCAGAATTCGGACTGAAAAAATTCGATTTCGTCACCCCTGCCGGTAAGACGGGCAAAGCCGCCCGTGATCATGTAGGCTGTGTCGCTACCGAATTTATCGGCGATTTCACGCATTTCTCCGTCGCCGAGTCCCAGCGAAAACAGCTTGTTCAGCGCGATAATCACGCCCGCGCACTCCGCGCTCGACCCGCCTAAGCCCACTCCGCACGGAACGTCGTTTCTGACGTTTATGCAGACCTTGGGCAGCGAATATTTTTCGCGCATATATTCAAGCGCTTTGTAGGCGTTGCTTTTTTCGGCGACGACGTCCGGCGACGAAAAGACAACCGAGTTTTCGTCCGCTTCGCACGCGGAAACGGCGTCGGCAAGCTCCACCGACGCCACAACCGTGTCCAGCATATGATAGCCGTCTTTCACTCCGGTAACCAACAGCGAAAGATTGATTTTTGCGTTTACTTCAACCGTTACAGTTTTTTTCATGAGTAAATTATATCACCGTTAAACAAAAAAGTCAACACGGTTATTCGATATTTCTGTAAACGAGAATGCGTTCGCCGCCTTTCAAAGGAAGTTCGAGCGCAGGATTTTGCGCCGTTATCTCGTCGGGCGAGCAGCCGGTTTTCTTGGCGACGTCCCACAAGCCCTCTCCCGCGGTTGCGATGTGAACGCTGACCGCAGCTGTGTTTTTCGGCATATCGTCACCCTCGGCAAGTTCGGCAACGAACGCGCATTTTTTCTCGTCCGAAATCGCCGCGGTGAAGCACGCTTCGACTTTTATTCCCAGCTCGTTGGCGCGGCGCACGCGCACCGAAGTGTTACCAACGCACGCCGTTACGAATACTTTCGCGTCGTCGCCGCACGAAACGTTTTCGGTTACCGAGAAGGGAATTTCAACGTTTACCGAGCAATCCGAACGGTCGTCTTCGGAATAATAGGCAACCGTGCCGGACACTATTCCCTCAACCGTCAGTCTGCCGTTTTGAACGAACGTTCCGCCGATATTTATTTTCACGGCGTCGAAATATAGTACGCTGTACGCCGGCGCGTTTCCTATATCGAGCGTAATATTTCCCGAAATGGTTTCGGCAAAGCGCAGGCAGTCCATGTTTTTGCACACTTCCGCGTTCTTTCTGGTGAGAAGCGTTTGTTTCTGCATGCAGAACGTATCCGATATTACCGACGTACTCTCGTACGAAAAGGCGCACAGACAAAGCGCAAGCGTGACGTTTGCTTCAATCGTTACCGAATTGTCCTCGCTTATGCTGCGGGCGGAAACTTCTCTTACCGCGGCGTCGCAAGTTATTATATCGCCGCTGCGAACGTCGGCAAGGTCGATTTCTTCGGAAAACTCGGTTTTCTGCGTTTTTTCGCTTAGCATACCGTCCGCGTTCGCCCCGATAATGCGGGTCATTACGTCGCCTTCTACTAGCGCGGCGTCGGTGAGCGCGGTAACTTTTCTTATCGCAACGCTTGCCGAGCACTTAAAAATCTTTACTATATTGGAATTTTCCGTTACGACCGAAACGGGCAAATCCTTTTTCGCGCAGGCAACGCTTTTTAAGTATTCGGTTTTTTCTTCCTTGGTGTACACTCCGGGCGCGCAGGAAGCCAGATAGTCGATTTGCTTTTCCACGCTTCCGACCAGCGTTATTTCCACCACTATCGACGGACATATTTCGGTTTCGGTAGACTCGGACGCGTCCGTGTCGATGACGGCGGCGTACAGAAACGGATTTATTTTTCCGTTTATTCTCTCGTCGGTAAGGCGATCGGAAAATTCGGCGTCGGTGGAAAGCGTTCCCTTTTCGCCGTTTTTATCCTCGTACACGACGAGCACCGAACAGGTTCCGGAAAATCTCGCTTCTCCCGCGAATACCTCGGTGGCTGCGGCGTAGCACTCCGCGCTTACGCTTAACACTTTTTTAACTTCGGTTCCGTCCGGAACGGCAAGGCGGGTTTCCACCACCGACTGAGTAGAGCAGATTGCGGCGCGTTCCTCCGCCTTTATACTTTCATACACCGGTTCAAATGACATAATATCCTCCAACACAATTGCTTGTACTCTATATCTATTCGCTATCCGCCCGATTATTCCAAACGAGAAAAAATATGTTTAAATAGCAGCGCTTCGGGCAATAATTTCCGATATGAAAAAAGCGTCGATGAGCATTTCGGAAGCAAAGGAAAAAATTATGTCGCTGAAAGGCAAAAAGGTCAAGGCGATAGTCAACAAGGGCAGAAAAAAAACCGAAAAATATTCCGGTTTCGTTTCGGACACGTTTCCGTGCGTTTTTACTTTTACTCTTATCGGTGACAACGCCGTTTCCACGCTGTCGTACGCCTATTCGGACGTGGTGTGCGGCAACGTAAAATTTCGGGAATGATTTACGAGAATATTTTTCTCGTGGCGGAGAAAAACAGCGAATGCGGCGTTATGCGGTACAGAAAGTACAGCAGTTTGTACTTTCCGCCGACGAGGTACATAGGCTTGTATTTCTTTTTTTCGATTATTTTTATTATTTTTTTAACGGCGTAGTCTTCGGGCATACGCTTGTTTTCACGAGAGGAAATTTTCTCGTCGGCAAGCGATATTCTCTCGCCGTAACGTTCGTTTGTGGAATAATTTTTGACCCGATTTTTGGTGAACGTGGTTTTCACGTCGCCCGGGCAGATTGCCGTAACGTCTATTCCGTACGGGTACAATTCCATTTTAAGTCCGTGGCTGAACATGGCAAGCCCGGCTTTGGACGAGCAATACATGGTGCGAAACGGAAGCGGAAAAAGCGCGCAGGCGCTTGAAACGTTTACTATTTTCGAGCCGGCGGACATCATAGGAAGCAAGCGTTTGGTAAAAAGGATTGCGCCTGTGAGATTGGTTGAAAACTGTTTTTCGATCTGCTCGTCACCAAGCAGTTCCGCCGCTCCGTACAAGCCGTATCCGGCGTTATTGATAAGAACGTCAACTTTTCCGAACCGCGTTTTTATTTCTTCCGCCGCGGCGTTTATCGACTTGTCGTCACTTAAATCGCACGGAATATCGGGATAAACCGAGCTTCGGGACAGGGAAACGACGGTGTTTTCCTTGCCGAAATACTCTTTCAGCCGTTTTCCTATTCCGCTGCTTGCGCCGGTTATTATTATGGTTTTGCCTGTAAATTTCATTACTCACTCCGCAGTATTTTTCTTTTATTATATATTATTCGCGGGCAGATTGCAACGGCATTTCGGCCAATTTCCGCAAAAGAAGAAAATTTGACCGCCAAATTTTCAAAAACCGCGCGAATTTAATTTACATTTAAACGAAAAAAGATTAAAATATAGCGCGTACGGAGGTTATATCGGTATGAAATATTTATTGGTCATCATTCTCGAAAACGAAAACCTTACCTATCCGCTCATTAAAAAGCTTAACGAAAAGGATATTCACGGTACGGTTATTCCAACTACAAACATGAAAAACAAACTGCTTCACGGCGAAGACGAGCCGCTTCCCTCTTTCGGAGGACTGCGCCACATCGTAAAGCCGTCTTTCCAGGAAAACACCACGCTTTTGCTGGTGCTTAAAGAAGAAACGCTGGAAATCGCAAAACAGGCAACGCGCGAAGTTACCGAAAACTTCAAAGACGATTGCGGTAAAATGTTTGCGCTTCCCCTGATGTTCTCGGAGGGACATATTGCCTGACACGCCATGCTTACTACTTTGTTTTCGCTTTCTGTTCCGATTATCAACGCGGACATTGACATTCTGCTTGTAATCTGCCTGGCGCTTGTCGCAGGACTTTTAATGACCAGACTTATGAAAGTCGTGGGTCTTCCCAACGTTACGGGCTACCTTATCGTGGGCATAATACTGGGTCCGTGCGTTTTAGGGCTTATGAGCAAGGATCAGCTTGGAAACGTGTTCAGCGTTATTACCGACCTTGCGCTTGCGTTTATCGCGTTCTCCATAGGCGTGGAATTCAAAATTTCCAGTTTCAAGCACATAGGAAAAAACGTATTCGTGATAACGCTTACTCAGGCGCTTACCACCACTCTTCTGGTGGACGCGGTAATTATCACGATGGCGGTACTGCGCCCCGATCTCGTCCCGCTTCCGGTTGCGATATGCCTCGGCGCGATTGCGACGGCTACCGCTCCCGCGGCAACGCTCATGGTCGTGCGCCAGTACAAGGCAAAAGGTCCGGTTACCGAAACGCTTCTGCCAGTTGTCGCACTTGACGACGCGGTGGGACTTATGGTTTTCTCGGTATCGCTGGCAATAGCAAAAGTTTTCGCAAGCGGCACTCAGCCCACTTTCAATTCGATAGTGCTTGAACCGCTTATCGAAATAGTAGCTTCACTGGGCGTGGGCGCGATTCTCGGACTTCTTCTGACTCTCGGAATGAAGATCTTCAAGTCGCGCGCAAACAGACTGTGCCTTTGCATCGCCATGGTTATGGCGGGCTGCGGACTGACGAGACTCAGCGCAAACATTCCCGGTTTTTCGCTGTCGTCGCTTCTCGTGTGCATGATGATAGGCGCGATTTACTGCAATATGTTTAAGCAGAGCGACGTTATTATGGAACAGTGCGATCGCTGGACCACTCCGCTGTTTATGCTGTTCTTCATCATTTCGGGCGCAAATCTCGACATATTCAATATCGTAAACGTAGGCGTCGTCGGAATAGTTTACGTTCTCGTCCGCGCAGCCGGAAAATACTTCGGCGCAATGTGGGGCGCGGCTGTCGTCAAGGCTCCGAAAACGGTTACCAAATACCTCGGTCTTACTCTTCTTCCGCAAGCGGGCGTAGCCATAGGTATGGCGGCTATATGCGCGACTTCCCTTCCAGCAGCCGAAGCGGCAGCAGTAACCACCGTCGTTTTGTGCGCAACGCTTATTTACGAGCTTGTGGGTCCGGTTATCACCAAGATCGCTCTGTCCGCCGCCGGCGAAATAGAGAAAAAGCCGAAAAAGAAAAAGGCGGAACAGCCTGCGCCCGCCGAACAGCCGCAAGACAAATAAAAACAACGCTTTATACGCAAAACACCGCAAACCGAATAAAACGGCTGCGGTGTTTTTATTATGGTTTATTTTTAATACCTGATAATAAACGACCGATTGTTTGCTTATTTGCGGCGAACCCACACGAGCATGTCGCATTCCTCTCTGTTGGCAAAAGTCCAATAAGGACGGAATTTAAGCGCTACGGGCGAGGTTTTCGCGCTTGCCTTGCGATAGAGCGAACTGAAATTTTCGTCGGCGTAGCCCTTGGCTTCGAGATTGGGCATCGGGTATTCGACGGCGTTCGTAAGTTCGATTTTGCCGCTTAAATCTACCGACAGCGCGTTGAGTTCGTACGGATTGTCAAGGCGTTCGAGGCAATAAACGGTGGGTCCGTAGCAGAGCGCCACTCTTCCGTTATCGGCGCGTACGCACGGATTTGCTTCGACGAAATAGGGCTGCATTTTGAAGTCCACGGTGAATTCTTTCTCGCTGCCGCTTATTTCGATATAGCCGTCCATTTCGGTAAACGCGGCGTTATTCACGGTGAAATCGTCGCACCATTCGGGCTTACGGAGCAGAATTTTATCGTACTTACAATCGGCAACGGTAAACTTGACAATTCCGTCCACCGGATATTTCGTCGCGATTTTGATATTTGCTTTGTCGTTTTTAAGCGTCAGGTCTGCGTACTGATTTACGACGAGCGAGTTTTCGTATTCGGAGAAGAAGAAATCTCCCACGCGGGCGAACAGTCGGTTTATGTTGGGTGGGCAGCACGAGCAGCCGAAAACTTCCAGTCTGTGGCGAAGCGGAAGATGAGTGCGAGCATGCTCGTAAAGCGAGGTTTCTTTATTGACGTCGGCAAGATGAATTTCAAGTTCGTTTTCGTAGAAGAACGCTTTTCCGTCGAGCGAGGTGCTTGAAAGCATGTTGTTGTACATCACGCGTTCGATTACGTCTGCAAAGCGGTGATCGAGCGCGGTTTGCTGCATGGACAGCGCGAAAAGTTGAAGTCCGAGTGCGGCGCAGCTTTCGGAATAGGCTTCGAGGTTGGGAAGGTCGTATGCGACGGTGAACGCCTCTCCCTTTGCTGCCGAACCGATACCGCCGGTAATATACATTTTGCCGTTAGTGATATCGTCAAAAAGTTTGAGGCAAGCTTCGTGCAAACGTTCGTCGCCCGTCTTTACGTACGCTTCGCTCATAGCCGTGTAGATATAAGCGGCACGGACGGCGTGACCCTCGGCTTTTTCGAGGTCACGAAGCGGCGCGTTGCTCTGGTCGTATGTTTCATTAAATTCGTTGTGCCAGGGTTCGCGGCGAGTTCCTCTCTCGTCGATAAAGAACATGGCAAGATCGAGATATTTCTTGTCCGAGGTGTAGTCGTACATTTTTAGCAGCGCAAGCTCTATTTCTTCGTGACCGCAGGTGTGGAAAGCGGCGGTTTTCTGCACGACGAAAGCCTGTTCGATGCAGTCCACGTACTTTTTCATTATGTTTAAGAATTCGTGCTTGCCGGTGGCTTTGTCGTACGCTATCGCAGCTTCGAGAAGGTGACCTGCGCAATACAGTTCGTGCTCGCCGCGTCTACGGAAAATATTTTCGGGTTCTATCTGAATGAAATGCGAATTTAAGTATCCATTTTTGGTCTGATGCTCAGCCATATCGCAGACGAGAGCGTCGATTACCTTTTGTTCTTCTTCGTAACCGCCGTTCTTTTCGATGAGATAGCCCACGGCTTCGATCCATTTGGCTACATCCGAATCGAAAAATATGTGCGGGTACGGCTTTAAGCCTTTTTCGTAATTGAATCGAAGCGCGTCGAATCTGCCGGACTGCTCGAATCTTTCGTAAACGCTTTGCAGGCTTACGAAACGGTTTAAGTCGTATCTCGACTTCCAAAATCCGCCGTCGAAGGTTACGTTGTCAAAAGAAATATTTTTTAATTTTTGCATAATTGTTGCTTTTCCTCCGCTTTTATGCTATTATTATAGCGTAAATCGCACGAGATTACAATGGTAAAATCAGCTAATAGGTGGCAAAATCCGACATGATACGATTTGACGACTCTTTTATCGACTTTTCCAACATGGGATTGTTTGTGGGCGGAGAAAACTGGATTCATCCCGAAACGGCAAACAAAACGTACGAGCTTATTTTCGTGGTAAAAGGCGAAGTTTTTATCGAAGAAGACGGCGCTTTTTACGAATTGAAACCGGGCGACCTTATTTGTCTTAAACCCGGAATCGTGCACAAAGGCTACAAAAACAGCAGCGGCGCAAGCTTTTTCTGGCTGCATTTTTTTGCGGAAAATTACCCGAGATTCGGCGTGTACAAAGCTACTATGCCCGATTTATACAACTGCTCGGCGCTCATGAAAAACCTCAACCATCTGGCAAAGACGCAAGCCGACAAAGTGCTTATAGAAAGCAAATTGCTGGCTTTTTTGCTGGACACGAAAAGCGCGGGCGAAAAAGACAACAAATTGTTTCACGACGTGGGCGAATACATTCGCATAAACGTATGCTTTGCGCCCAAAGTAAAAGACGTAGCCGCGCATTTCGGATACAATTCCGACTATTTATCGCGACTTTTCATCAAAAACTGCGGTCTTTCGCTTAAAAAATACATCGACAGGGAACGCGAATCGCTTATTTCCGACCAGTTGCTTAACACCACGATGACGCTTAAAGAGATAGCCGCGGAATGTTCGTTCGAGGACGACAACGCGCTTATTAAGTTTTTCACCGCGCGCGCGGGGTGTTCGCCCACCGTGTACCGGAACAAAATTTTCGCGACGCACACCAATCGGAAATAGAGGTTTTACATAAAAAGCTGTAAAAGAGGTTTTTTTCGTTGACTTATTTTTCGCATAGCTGTATAATAATAGCATTATGGCAGTAGCAAAACTCAATTTATCGGTAGAAAACGAACACGATCTTATACTTATTTCCAAAGCGCTGTCTTCGGAAATTCGCATTCGCATTTTAAAAACTTTGGAAAACCACAGCATGAGCGTTTCGGAAATCGCCAAAATTTTAAACGAGCCGATCTCCTCCACCGCTCTCAACATCAAAATTCTCGAAAACGCAAATCTGATTTCGTCCGAAATTATCTACACAAAACTGGGTAAAACGCGCGTTTGCCGAAGAACTTACGACAATATCGACATATCGACGCTCGGCGCGGAAGTCAACGCAAACAGCGAACCGCGCGAAGTGGTGCGCAAAATACGAATTGCTTCCTACTCCGACTATCACGACATAACCGCTCCGTGCGGAATGGTTTCGGCAACCAACTTCATCGCAAGATTCGACGAGCCGGACATTTTTTTCAGCCCCGACAGAATACGGGCTCAGCTTATATGGTTTACGAGCGGCAGTCTGGAATGGCGCATTTCCAAGCAGTACGTCGCAATGCCGCTGAAAGAACTGAGCGTGTCTTTCGAGGCGTGTTCGGAAGCTCCGCAGCACCGCAACGACTACAAATCGGACATAACCGTATGGATAAACGACGTGGAAATCGGAACGTGGGTTTCCCCTGCCGACTTCGGCGGGCGGCGCGGTCAGCTTAATCCGTCGTTCTGGCCCAACAAAAACACTCAGTACGGCATCTGGAACACCTGGCGCATCGACGAAAACGGTTCTTTCTTAAACGGAAAACCTTTAAGCGACGTTACGATAAATATGCTTGAAATTAAAGAAAAGCCGTATATTTCGCTTAAAATAGGCGTAAAAGCCGACGCGAAAAACCTGGGCGGAATAAATCTGTTCGGCGAAAAGTTCGGCGATTATCCGCAGGACATAATAGTAAAATTAAGTTCGTGACAACACGATATTTAAAACACAAAACCGACCTTCGTTAGCACTCGAGGGTCGGTTTTATTGAGTGAAATGTAAGGCTCTTCGAAATGGAGATAGGAGAAAGGAACGCCTTACAAACATAGCGATATTATTTGTGCGGGCTTATTTTATAAGCTTTCCCGCAGCTTTGTCCACGACGACTATTACGTCGTTATGCTCGCGAAGGAAAGACGCGGGGCAAGCGGACGAAACGGGACCTTCGAGCATAGCGCGGACGGCTTTCGCCTTGTTCTCGCCCGAAGCCATGACGATGATTTTTTTGGACGCGAGAATGTTTTTTATTCCCATGCTGAACGCCTGGCGAGGCACGTCCTCTATTCTGTCAAACAGGCGCGAATTGTCCTTAATGGTGTTTTCGGTGAGATTGACGACGTGAGTTACCGAATCTTTTTCGGTGCCGGGCTCGTTGAAACCGATGTGCCCGTTGGATCCTATTCCGAGTATCTGAACGTCGGGAACGAGCGTTTTCAAAAGTTCGTTATAGCGTTTGCACTCGGCTTTTTTGTCCTCCGCCGTTCCGCACGGCAGGTGCGTGTTGTTTTTGTCGATATCCACCTTGTCGAACAGATGATAATTCATAAAATACGCGTAGCTCTGCTCGTTGTCGGCGGAAAGACCGACGTATTCGTCGAGATTTACCGACTTTATTCCCTTGTATGACGTTCCGTTCTGCTCATGATCGCGCACCATAAGGTCGTACAGACCTATGGGCGTGGAACCGGTTGCCAAGCCTAGCACCGCATCGGGTTTTTCGGTGATTATTTCTTTTACGAACGAGAACGCAGTCTCGCTCATTTTGTCGTAGTTTTCAGTAATAAGTATTTTCATATTAAGCCTCGTTTGTAACTATATTATACTATAATTCAAACGAGATTTTTTGCACTATCCGACGCTTTTTTTGCACAATATACAAGTCATACGTTTAAAAACAAGCAAAGAAACCGCCCGATTTTCACGGACGGCTTCTTAACAGTGAATCAGCTCATAAGCGATATTTTTTTGATGCGCTCGAACGCGGTTTTAATAAACTCGTCGGGCAATAAATCGGGATACGGGGCGGACGAAACTTCCAGCATAAGCGAGCCTTTGTAGCCGTATTCGTCGAGCTTTCGCATCATTTTTTCGTAGTCTATATTGCCGTCGAAGGGCAAAACGTGCATATCCGGGTCGCCCAGAGGGTTGTTTTTATCTCTACCCATATTGTCGTGGATATGCGTGAAGATCATTTTTTCGCGGAAAATATCGGGAAAGCACACCGTTTCGGTGTAGCAATGCTCGTGACCGCAATCGTAGCAGAACCTTACGTTTTCGACTTTTTCGTATCTGTCGACGAAATAGGCGACGTTGCCCACTTTTCTGAGATTTTCAAACGCCACGACGACCTTTTTCTTTGCGGCGTATTCAACGAGGTCGTCGTAATGTTTCAGACCTTCGTCGCATATTTCGGGCGGGTACCAGCCGCTGCTGACGTGCGTGACGACTGCGTTTATTCCGGTTGCCGCGGCGCTGTCTATCGACTGAATCATGCCGCCGTAAATGGTTTTATATTTGTCGCCCGGCAGCCACATTGCGTTGATATCATTAAACGGGGCGTGAATAAATTCCATATCCAGTCCGAGTTTTTCGCATTTTTCCACTAATTTTTCCACGCTCGGCAAATCGTATCTTCCGGTGAAAGTGCTTTCAAATCCGGCATTTGCTATTCTGTCCAGCGTTTCAAGACTGTCTTCGTTTTTAATTGCTTCGGCTATTATTCCGAGTTTTCTTTTCATTACCGAACCTCCGCTTCGTTTTCGAGTAAATTATACTATTATAACGCGATTTTGTCAACGACAAAGCCGAGCGTTTTAACCATAGTTTTCGTTATGTGCTCATAAAGTTTTGTTTAGATGCAAGCCGATTTAGTAGCGATTTTTGAATTTAAAGTACTAATTTTTTGCCAAATTAAATTGTTTTTTTACAATACACCGACAGTGCTTGACTTTACAAAATCAAAGTGCTATAATGTGGGTCTTATCTTCAAGGAGACGGATGAATAAATGGAAAACGTCCAAAGTAAATCTACTCAGAAAAGGCTTAGTCTTATCGTTTTTTTGTGCTGCGCAGGCTACTTCGTCAGTTACATAACGAGAAAAAACCTTAACACGGCTATTTTGCCGATTACCAAACAAACTTCGTTTACGGGAACTCAGTTGGGCACGGTTGCCGCCGCTCTTTCCATTACGTACGGAATAGGACAGATTATCAGCGGAATACTTGCCGACAAGTTCAAGCCGCAGAACGTCGTGTTCGCGGGACTGCTGCTTGCTTCCGTGTGCAACGCAGTGTTTCCTCTGTTCGATTCGATCGTTGCGTTTACGATAATCTGGGCTATAAACGGCTTCGGTCAGGCAATGTTCTGGCCCGCAATGGTCAAAATAATAGCGGAATATCTCTCGCCGTTCAAATACAAAATGGCGTGCAGCCATATTTCCACGGCAAGTCAGCTGGCTACCGTCGCGTTATACCCGATGGTGTCGCTGATCACCGCTCATCTTAGCTTTGCATGGGTATTCTACGTTGCAGCGATAGCCGGCATTATAATGTCCGTCGTATGGATAATCGCTTATAACGCGGTTATCAAGGGCTGCGAAAAATACCATAAGGAAGTCGCCGACGATTCCGTGACAATCGAGGGTGCAGAACCGAAGCAAAAAATCAAGCTGGCGCCGATCATGATTTCCTGCGGTATGATTACCATTCTTCTCGGTATCATACTTCAAGGCTGTCTGCGCGACGGAATAACCGACTGGATACCCAATCTGATTTCGTCCGCCGGCAACGACGACACCTCGAAAGTCATATTCCAAAGCACGCTCCTTCCCTTGTTCAGCATTGCGGTAACCTATCTTGGAACATTCGTATATACTAAATTCTTTAAAAACGAACTTAAAGCGGCAACGCTGTTCTTTATTATCGCCACCGTGCTTATAGGCGCGCTGTTCGTGCTTAATAAATTTTCGCCCGAAGGCTTGTCCATCGTGAAAATAATAGTTGCGGCGCTTGCCGTGGGACTTATGCACTGCATCAACCTTGCGCTTATTTCCTACGTTCCCGCGCATTTCGGAAGATACAATGCGGTTGCGTCACTTTCGGGACTTACGAACGCATTCACTTACGTGGGAAGCGCGATTGCAACGCAGATTACCCCGATAGTAGCCTCTTCTTTCGGTTGGAACGCTGCGGTTTTGCTGTGGCTGGGCATTTCGCTTGGCGGTGTACTCGTGTGCGCACTGACGATTAAACGCTGGGGCGCGTTCATTAAAAAAGAAGACGAAAATTTATAAACTATAGCAAACACAAAGTCAAAAGCGACCGGCAAAACGCACGGTCGCTTCTCTTTTATAAACAACAGCGCGACTCCGTTTACGTAGAGCCGCGCTTTTTTTAGTAACTTGCGTTCAGACGGGAAGCAGGCGCAAAATGTGCTTGCTGAATATCATGCAGATAATATCAAGAATCCAGATGATGTTCCAGCCGAGTACGATACGCAAAATGCCCGCTACAATCTTGCCGTCCATAAATCTGGTGACGAATCCGCACACCCAACTGGTAACCGGAATGATTGCAAGAATCACGCTGACGATGTAGCTAAGACCGAAATAATCGCTTTTGCTGTTTGCCATGATTTTTTACCCTCCTTTTAGTACTGTTAATAGTATATCCCATAATATGCCGTTTGCGTGCGTTTATAAAAGTATTTTAGCTCGATTTTTGCCGTGAAACGTCCTATTATGGAGAATAATAATGCGGCGTATATTTTTTGAAAATACTCGTGCGTTTTTTATTAAAATTCCGGATACGAAAGGCGCAATTTTACGTAAAAACAACGGCTTTTTGCCGTATTAAGCGGTTAAGGTAAAAGCGGTTTAAGCATATAAAAAATCGGCAAGCGGTTGACTTTTGCCGATTTTTGGTGTTCGTGAAGGGATTTGAACCCCCGACCTGCGGTTTAGGAAACCGACGCTCTATCCTGCTGAGCTACACGAACGCGGATATAAAAATGCGCTTTTAATTCTCAAAACAAAGCGCGCAAGCCGAGAAATCCGCGACCCGCGCACTTTTGTATTTCGAGATTTTTTCAGACTACGATCCGAAGATTAAAGTCCTTTGTAAACTACGTATTCGACGCCGTTGACCGTTTCGTTGTCGGTGAGGCGAACGAAGTTCTGAGCGTTGGCGATATACGCGCCGAGCTTTTCGATATCGAACTTATCTGCAGCGATGTAGATCTTGATGTTTCTTACGACGGTGGTTTTCTCTGCCTTGTAGGAATTTGCGAAGAGATAGCCTGCTTCCGCCGAGTTCTTTGCCGTGGACGCGATATCCATGTTTGCAAGATAAACGTTTTTAAGGCTGTTGCATTCATAGAAAGCGTTGCTGCCCATGTAGAGGCTTGCGGCGGTTTCGGGAACGGTTACCTGTTCGAGTCCGCTTCTGCTGAACGCCAGCATGCCGATTTTCGTGAGACCTTTTGCAAATTCTACTTTGTTAAGCGAAGAACAACCGTAGAACGCGCTTACGCCGATAGAAGAAAGTTTTTCGCAGTCCTGAAGGTCAACGATGCTGAGCGAAGAGCACTTGAAGAAAGCGT
>CAKQJJ010000010.1 GCA_934247335.1 uncultured Clostridia bacterium
CATCCCGAATACTGGCACGTCATGAGAGCGGAATCCAAGAAAACGGGCAATATGACCGATTCGCGCAAAATTTTCGACGATTCGGAGGCTGCTACGCCCATAACCGAAGAACAGTTTATAAAGATCGAAAACATTAAGGGCAAGCTTTTAATGATAGGAGCGGAGGACGACAGTCTGTGGAACGCCGCCAAATATATCCGCCGCGCGGAAAAACGCCTGTCCGAAAAACCGCACGAATGCGAAGTCGAAACGGCGGTTTACGCTCACGGCACGCATTTCGTCTTCCCCGAAAGCTTGCTTAAAGCCATATTCCCCGTGGGAGCCGGGCTTTTGTTGAAGCTCATGTTTAAAGCCGCGAAAGAATATCCGGCGGAGTGCAAACAAACTCGAATGGACATCGATCGTCGCGTGGTAAAAGCCATAGAGGAGTGGAAAAACAAATGAAGTACGGTTTTATTCAGAAGGTAATGTGGTCGGGATACAAAGGCACTTTTGAAAAACACCTTTCAAAAACGCTTAAAGAAAGCAATCCGAAAGCGGTGATGAAAGCGGCTCACGAAAAGTATAAGGAAATTCTTGCCGGCGTTCCCGAATTCGACAAGGGCGACCGATTCGTCAAAAATATCGTAAGCTGCGCTCTTTTGTCCGCGATATTGCTGTCCGTGGAAAACAAGTATTCGGAGGAAGAAGTCCGCGCTTATTACCGTAACGCCATGTGCGAAAATTTCCTTACCAAAGCCGCATCCAAAAGCAGCAAAACGTACACGGCGGCAGGCAGAGAAAAGCTTAAAAAACAGGCTAAGCAAAGCGAAAGCAACACCAATCCGTATTCGTGGAAGTTTTCGGTGGAAGACGGCGAAACCATCAATCAGTACACCGCGTATTTTTACACGTGCGGCATCTGCCACCTCATGAACGAGCTCGGTCTTGGCGAATATATCCCCGCTATGTGTACGCTCGACTACGATATGGCGGCGCTCAATAACACCGAGTTTACCCGCGAATACACTCTTGCCGGCGGCGGAAAATACTGCGACTGCCACTACGATCACAAAGGATAAAATATATCGGAAAAATAAAAACGGTGCTTTCCTAAAGGCATCGTTTTTTATTTTTATACCCGTAGAGGCGTGCCGTTATCTTTCCCGCAAACATATATTGAAATTGTGAGTATAAAATACTTGCTATTTCAATAAAAGGAGAAGATACTTATAGCAAAAACTACGTTAAACCAAGCCGATTTCAGCGGCTCGTACGTAACCGAAGCCGCGGCTGTCACGTTTGCGAGCAATCAGGTAACCACGACGATCGTCAGCGGACTTACCGCAACGCTCGGCGCGGATAAAACCTATTGGGTGGACGGACCGCTTCCGGTACACCGTGGTAATCGAAAACAATTCGGGCGCAACCTATTCCAAGGGCATGCTTGCCGATAATCCGGACACCGCAAACGTGGCTTTCGACGACGCGTACGCGGTGGAAATCAACGGACAGAAAACGTCCGATTATACGCTTAGCGAAGGTTTGCTCAGCGTAAATCTTCCGGACGTTGCGGGCGGTGCGACCGTTACCGTGACCTTTCGCATTACGCAAGCCTGAGCCTAGCCGAATCCTGCCGCAACGTGCGCCCGCTTTATTCACCGTGTGCGGCTTGTCGTGCCTGAAAAGAGAGGCAAAAGCGGCGCTGATGGTTGCCGCGTGCCGCAAAAACGACGGCTTTACGATAACCGGATACGTAGACATTCAAAACGAAGCGCTTTTAACGTCGGGCGAGCAGATCGTCGTGCGCTCCGGAGTGTTGACCGTAAAAAGTGCGGTTTTCGGCAAAAACTACACTAAAATCGACCGAAACAGGCAATTATTCAAAATCCACGCTCCACACGAGCGTAGACGAATAGTTGCCTTTTTCGTATTCGGCGTCTTTTTCAAGCGATAACAAAACGCCTTCGTCGGGCGCCCAGCTTACGTTTATAACGCCCGCTTTTTCACTCGTCCCTTCAAAAACGAGTATTTTCTCCGTGCCTATAACCGCGCTTTGCGTACCGCCGGCAAAAATCACGGCGTTTTCGATGACGTTTTCTCCCGATCGAAGCGGCGTGCCGAGCGACAGATACAAACTCCATTTTCCGCCGTTCGGGCGAGTGTCGGTAAGCGTTAAAAACCAGTCGGGATTTATTCTTTTTACTTCAGCCGAGCGTTTCGGCGCCGCGAACGCGTTGAACGGAATGTCGGGAAGACTGCTTATCGATACGCTGCCGGAAATTTCGGCTTCGGTTTTTGCGGTCAGAAAATTTTTATTGCTTTTAATAATCGCTTTGTCGCCCACAACCGGCTTTTTGGTCAGAACAAGCGAAAAATTGCCGTTTTCGTCCGCTTTTCCCGTCGCAGACTGAACCGAATCCGAATACGAAATATCCGAATCGGGATCGGTCGAACCGGTAACGACTTCGGACAGATCGGTAATTTTATTCACGGAAACGGCAAGGCTGCCTGCGGATAAAACCGCCGCTTTGCTCAGATTGAAGTTTTCGCCGCTTACCGGGTATCCGCCGTCGCCTTCTTCGATATTGCTTGCGGTGGAGATCACGGCGGAGGAGGTGAGTTTTTGCGTTACCTCCGCGTTGTCGCCGTTCGCTTTGTAAAGAGCGGCGGTTGCCGCGTCGTCGAATCCGCCCGCGGAGGAGAACGGCGTTTTTGCCTTTGCCCAATAATTTATCAGGTTTGCCGAAATCGTAACCGTGCCCGGACTGCTTGCGCTGCTCCCGTCAAACGCGAAAACCTTGCCCGAAGCCGAGTACAGCAAGACGTTTTTCGGCTCGGAAAACGATACCGTCGCGGCAGACGAAAGATATAAAAGCGCCGAATTTCCCGCAGTCGGCATTATTAAAAACAAGCTTGCGCCTTGCCCTATCTCCACGTTGCCCGAGCATTTGAAAAGCGGAACCCCGTTGTTTGCCGAAGCTGTAACGTATAAGAGAGCGCCGCGGCTTATAGTCAGCGCCGAAGCTATGTGCGTGCCCGACCCGGACGAGTAAAACATTCCGTTTTTCGTCGAAAAGCGAGCGGAAGAATTTTTTTCAAACAGGAATACCGGCTTTGCCGCGCCGTCGTTGTAAAACGCGTAGGTGCCGGGCGCGTTTATCTCTACCGAAGCGTTTTCGGAAACGGTAAACGCCGAGCCTGCAAACGGAAACCACACCACGGCAGTGGATGCGGACGCGCTGTTCACCGTCACTTTCCCTTGCAGAATAAGCCTGTTTACCTCGCCGAATTCCTGCGCCGACGCGCTCGCTCCGTTTTTTTCGATGGCGACGCTGCAATCTCGCACAACGGTGGTGCCGTAGCGATTGTAAATCATCTGCGGACCGGTGTAATTCACGCCGTAGATAACGGTAGTAACGTCCGCGTTTGCCAAGCTGTCGTATACGCAGATAATTCCGTAATAGTTTCTGCCGTTCCACGTGGCGTTTTTAACCGTTACCGTCATTTTTCCCGCGCCGGACGGAACGTAAATCGCGTCCGTGTACGCCGTCGAATTGTTGTCCGTCACCGTGTGTCCGCCGCAGTCTATCGTAAGCGTGCTTTTCGATACGGGGATTTTAATCCCGCCCGAAAAAGTTACGTCGCCGCTCAGCGTTATTTCGGTTGTGGTTGCGTCTTCGATTGCCGATTTAAGCTCGGAAAAATTGTTTACGGTTGCCTGTGCCATAAGTCCGTTCTCCGTAAAGTGTTCTTGCTAATAATTTATGCTACGCCGTAACTCCCGTGTGAATTTTATCCGGCTTTCCGAAAGCTTCGGTTTACCTTCGATTTAATTTCGGAAAACGATAAAAAATCGCTTGACAAGATTAAATAACGGTGTTATAATAACGCTGTTATTTAATTGGAGAGGATATATGCGAAGAAAGGACGAACTTGCGATAGACAAAATAATCGAATGCGCCAAACGCGAATTTTCCGCAAAGGGATTCGAGGGCGCGTCCATGCGAGATATTGCCGAAAGCGCCGGTTACAGCACGGGCATGCTGTACGGCAGATTTGCCGATAAAGGCGAATTGTTCCGCGAAATCGTGAAAAAGCCTGCGGACGAGCTGTATTCGTACTACACGGGAGTGCAAAACGAATTTGCCTGCCTTGCGCCCGAAAAGCAGTACAACGAAATGCACTGTTACGTGGACAACAAAGTGGACGGCATGATGGACATCGTGTACGGAAATTTCGAGGAATTCAAGCTTATCATCTGCAAAAGCAAGGGCAGCGAGTACGAACATTTCGTGGATAAGCTGATAGAGGTGGAAACCACCAACACCGTCCGCTTTATCGAAGAACTCAACGCCGCGGGGCTGGAAGTGCACGACGTGCGCGCGGACCTTACGCACATGCTGGCAACCGCCATGTTCAACGGAATGTTCGAGGTGGTGGAACACGATTTTTCAAAGGAAGAGGCGCGCAAGTACATAAAGCAGTTGCAGTACTTCTTCAACGCCGGATGGGATAAAATTCTGGGGCTTCCATCAAACTGGAATCTGAAAGAGTAAAAACGGGACGAAAGCGTCCCTTTTTATAAGTAAACGAGTTAGCAAACGCTAATCGCAAAACGGAGGTAACGATCAAGCGATATGGAAAAGAAAAAAAGTTGGCTGAAATCCGTGTTCGCCTACGCGGGCGGAGAGAAAAAGAAGATGGCGCTGTCGGTCGTGCTGTCGATAATATCGGTGGCGGCGGGGCTGGTGCCGTTTTACTGCGCGTATAAAATCATATGTCTTTTCGCGGCGGGAGAGGCAGCCGTTGCCGACGTGTGCGTGTGGTGCGCAGTCGCGATTGCCGCCTACGCCGTAAAAATTCTTGCGTTCAGCCTGTCCACGGGCGTGTCGCACAACATGGCGTACAACGTTCTGGCGGGGCTTCGCATGCGCCTTGCGGACAGATTTTTAAAAGCGCCGCTCGGCAACGTTCAGAACAAATCTATCGGCGAAATCAAGGGCATGATGGTGGACAAAATCGAAAATCTCGAACCGCCGCTCGCCCACATGATTCCGGAGGGAGCGGGGCATATAGTCCTGCCGATAGTAAGCATAGCCGCGCTTGCGGTAATCGACTGGCGGCTTGCGCTCGCCTCGCTGGTCACCTTTCCGCTGTCCTTCGTGTGCATGGGCTTGACCTTTAAGATAAGCGGCAAAAATTTCGATAAATTCGATAAGTCCAACGCTCGCATGAACAGCACGATAGTCGAATACGTCGAGGGAATAGAAGTAATAAAAGCGTTTGGAAAAGCGGGCGTGTCGTACGAAAAATACGCCGGCGCGATAACCGATTTCCGTACGTTCGTCGTCAAATGGCTGTCGTCCACGTTCGCAACGATGAAGCTTGCGTTCGCGCTGTTCCCGTCCACGCTTATAGGAACGCTTCCCGTGGCGCTGTGGCTGGGTTATAACGGAATAATATCCGCGCCCCAAGCTGCCCTTGCTGCAATGCTTTCCATATCCATGGTGGGTTCGCTTGCCAAGCTCGAAGTCTTTTCCGAGAACATGCGGCAGGTTAAATTCACGGTCGAAAGTTTGCAGGAATATCTCGAAATGCCCGAGCTTCCGCAGCCCGAAACACGCGCAAGCATCGAACACACCGACGTGCGGCTTGAAAACGTGCGGTTTTCCTATTCGGGAGAGCAAAAGGACGAGGTGCTGCACGGCGTGAACCTCACTATGTCGGAGGGTAGCTTCACCGCGCTCGTGGGTCCGTCGGGCGGAGGAAAATCCACCGTGGCAAAACTCATCGCGCGCTTCTGGGACGTTACGGACGGCAGTATAAAAATAGGCGGAGTAAACGTTAAAGACGTGCCGCTGTCGCAGTTGTCCGAATACGTCAGCTTCGTCACTCAGGACAATTTCCTGTTCAATTGCTCGCTGCTCGAAAATATAAGGCTGGGCAATCCTTCCGCCTCGGACGAAGAAGTAAAAGCCGCGGCAAAAGCGGCGTGCTGCGACGAATTTATTCAAAAACTGCCGCTCGGATACGACACGCCTGCGGGAGAAGCGGGCAAACGGCTGTCCGGCGGCGAAAAACAACGTATCGCCATTGCTCGCATGATGCTGAAAAACGCGCCCGTCGTAATTCTGGACGAAGCCACGGCGTTCACCGATCCCGAAAACGAGGACAAAATTCAGCGCAGTATAGCCTCGCTTACCAAAGGCAAAACGCTGCTCGTAATAGCGCACCGACTGTCCACTATCAAAAAAGCCGACAACATAGTCGTTCTCAAAGAGGGCAGTATCGTCGCCGAAGGCACTCAGGACGAGCTTCTGGAAAACTGTCCGCTGTACAAAGATATGTGGCTGGCTCATATCGGAGCCAAAAACCGCGCGGTATTTGCGGCAAACGAGGAGGTAAGCGAAAATGTTTAAGACTATCAAACGCATAATAAACTGGTGCGGCGAGTTTAAGGGAAAGCTGTATCTCGGCTTCGTGATGACCTTTTTCTCGCATCTGTTTGCCGCGCTTCCCGTAATGCTGGCGGCGTACACTATCGGACTGTTAATCGAATCGGGAACGGGCGGAGCGGCTTTCGATCCGTCATGGATATGGAAAGTAATCGTTTTGCAGATTGCGTTCGTGTTACTGAGATTTCTGTTCGATTATTTCCGCGCAAGATTGCAAGAGCCCATCGGCTACGAGCTTACCGCGCGCGACCGTCTTGCCGTGGGCGACGCCATGAAAAGAGTATCGCTGGGCTATTTCTCTTCGGTAAGTACGGGCAATATATTAAATTCCATCACCACGGGGTTAAATACGCTCGAGGGCATGGGCATACGTATGATCAACGATTTCGTCGGCGGCTATCTCAACTTTCTCGTGATTTTCGTCGCTCTTGCCGTTTTAAGTCCGCTGACGGCGGCAAGAGCGCTTGCGGCAGCCGCGGCTTCGTTCGGATTTATGATGATAATATCGCATTTCAGTGCGAAAAACGCGCCCGTCGAAGCCAAAACAAATAAAGACCTCACCGGTTCGGTTATCGAATACGCACGCGGACTTTCGGTTGTCAAATCCTTCGGAAAAAGCGGCGCGGCAATGAATTCGCTTAAAAACGCCGTGGAAGACAGTAAAAAAATTCACCTTAAAATCGAATGGGGATACGTTCCCGCAAACGCTTTGCACCTGCTTGCGCTTAAATGCGGCTCGGTCGGGCTGGCTATGGCAGCCGCGCTCATGTGCATTGCCGGGAAAATGGACTTTTCGATTATGCTCGTGTTCTTGTTTTTGTCGTTTACCGTGTTTGCAAGCCTCGAACCCATCGCCGACAGCGCGCACACTCTGTCGGTAATCAACGACGCCATGGATCGGCTCGACGCGCTTAAACAAAACAACTTTATCGACGCGGACGGCAAGGACGCAAAACCCGACAATTACGATATTGAGTTCAAAAATGTCGATTTCGGCTACGATTCACGCCAAATTCTGAAAAACGTAAGCTTTAAAATTCCCGAAAAAACTTCCACCGCGATAGTGGGCGCTTCCGGTTCGGGCAAAACTACGATATGCAGCCTTATTGCGCGCTTCTACGACCCGCAAAACGGCGAGATCACGCTTGGCGGACACAACCTGAAAGAATTTACCTGCGACAGCCTTTTGTCCAATATCTCCATGGTTTTCCAGTCGGTGTATTTGTTTAACGACACCGTCCGCGCAAACATTTGCTTCGGCAAACCCGACGCCACCGAGGAAGAAATGATCGCCGCGGCGAAAAAAGCGTGCTGCCACGATTTTATAATGAAGCTTCCCGACGGCTACGATACCGTTCTCGGCGAAGGCGGAGGAACGCTTTCGGGCGGCGAAAAACAGCGCATTTCCATTGCCCGCGCCATATTAAAGGACGCTCCGATAATAATTCTCGACGAGGCAACCGCCAGCGTCGATCCCGAAAACGAACACCTCATTCAGCAGGCGATTTCCGCGCTCACCGAGGGCAAAACGATAATCACTATCGCGCACAGGCTTGCCACCGTCCGCGAAGCCGATTGTATTCTGGTCGTGGACGACGGAAAAATAGTTGAAAGCGGTACGCACGATTCTCTTATCCGGCAAGACGGCGTGTACAAACGCTTTACCGAAATTCGCGAAAAGGCGGAAGGCTGGAAAATAGAGGCGTAATTCAACCAAATCTCAAAATAAAAAGTTCGCTTGCGTTTGCGGCGAGCTTTTTTACTTGCATTTTTCAATAAAAAAGTGTATAATAATTCGGTAAGCGGTTTTCGTGCCTCGCGCGGCGGAAATTCGGCTTCTCAAATAAAACGTAATTCGGCGCGGCTCGAAGCCGAGCAAAAAGAAGAAATTTCTTTGCCGCAATCGCACCGTCGGCGCCGTAAAAACGAGGGAAATATGGTAGACAACGAATCACAAGAAATGTATCTCGAAACGATACTGAGACTCGGACAGAAAAACGGCAGCGTCCGCTCGATAGACGTAGCCGAAGCTTTGGGTTACAGTAAGCCCAGCGTTTCGCGCGCAGTGAGCATAATGAAAAAGGACGAATATATCACCGTTCGCGCCGACGGGGAAATAAATCTCACCGACGCGGGCAGGAAAAAAGCCGAAAACGTTCTTGCTCGGCACAAAGCGCTTACCGAAGCACTCGTAAAAATGGGCTTGCAGCAGAAAGCCGCCGAGGAAAACGCCTGCCGCGTCGAACACGTAATAACCGAAGAGGCGTTTGAAGCGATAAAGAAGTATTTCGGGGTTTAACTCCGTAAACGCTTGCACGGACAACCCCGCAAGTAGCCGCAAATATTAAAATTATAACGCGTTTTTAAAACGATTTTTCTTAAAAACGCACGAAAAGAGCTTTTGAATTTTTCAAAGGTTCTTTTTTTGATTTTTAATAGCGTTGTATTTGTTACCGTTTTCTTTATTTGCTTATAAGAATGATATAATACAATAATGAAAACGTTTGAGTATGTTTTCTCGTTTGTAAATTCCGGTATGCCGCCGTAAAACTTTTTACATGTCCGAAACGCGCGGCGTGTGTCGTCGTGCGAAAAAATACGACTCGGAAGGAGTGAGAAAAAATGAAATACTGTGAATTATTGGACGAATGGTTGCAAGAAAGCGTAAGACCCGCCGTGAAAAAGCGGACGTACGACCGGTACGATCAGCTTGTGCGGTGCCACTTAAAGCCCGCTCTCGGCGAATGGCATACGGAAGAGCTAACCGCGCTTACGCTTCGTAAGTACGTTTCCGGACTTTCCGAAAACGGAAATATGGTGCGCTCGGGCGGATTGTCGCACAGCACGGTAAATATTATGATAACCGTGATACAAAATTCGCTTAAATACGCCTGTTCGTCAAAAAAGATTAAAAAGTACGTTGCGGGCGGCTTGATCCGACCCAAGCTCCGACAGAAAAAGATCGAGGTTTTTACCGTGCCCGAGCAGAGAAAGCTCGAACGCGTTCTTCTGCGCTATCCCAAATCGAAAATGTTCGGCGTGGTTTTGTGCCTTTACACCGGCATGCGCGTGGGCGAACTGCTTGCCCTGAAATGGAAAAACGTGGACGTTAAAAACGGCACTATCGAGATAAGCGGCACGTGCTACGACGACAAGAGCGAAGAGGGCGGCTACAAAAGAGTGATAGGAACGCCGAAAACGCTGTCGTCGTGCCGGACCATACCGCTTCCGAAGCAGATAATACCGCTGCTTCGCGAACACGGCAAGGGCAGCAACTCCGAATTCGTGATAGTGGACGAGTTTGACAAGCCTGTCGGAGTGCGCTCGTACCAGAAGAGTTTTGAAATTCTGCTCGAATGCATCGAAATGAAAAAACGCTGTTTTCACGCGCTTCGCCACACGTTTGCCACGCGCGCTCTCGAATGCGGAATGGACGTCAAAACGCTGTCGGAAATTCTCGGTCACCGCAACGCCACCGTAACGCTCAACCGTTACGCCCATTCGCTTATCGAACACAAAAAAGAAATGATGAACCGCCTTGGAAAATCATTGTGGTATCAGCAATCCCCCAAGAAGTAAAACGAGAGAAATAAAAGTAAAATGAAAGAAAATATTCATTTAAAGCCTCGCCCTTCGGGAGAGGTGGTACAGCTTGCCGTGACGGAGAGGGCTATTATAAACGCTTGTCGGGCGAACATAGTTCGCCCCTACCACGTTCTCCCATTGTTGCGTTCACCCCGTAGGGGAGACCTGTGGTCTCCCGCATTCTAGATGTAGGGACGTCTGTCCCTACAATTAAGATGATTTAATATGTCCCTAACTAATGACCTCTTTTTGTAGGGCGGGGGCGCGACGCGCTCCGCAAACAGTCCGGTGGACTGTTTGTAGCCAAAGCGGGGAGCAATTTATAATTGCGATCGGGAACTGCTCCCGCCGCTATTTAAACAATTGACTTCTTTAAAGCCTCGCCCTTCGGGAGAGGTGGCGGCGAACACCGCTTTAACTCTTGACTTTCAGAAAAGTTTGTGTTATAATGTAATTAAATAGTATGGTTTTGTTCTAGTTCTTAATGACCTTAGTTATCATTTATTCAGGCGTACACGTCGCAAATTTATTACTGCAATCAAAACCCGTTGTCAATATTACTTTCTTTGACGTTGATTTATTAACTTACCTTACGATATTACTGACGGGATTGATAATAGTTATTTCAAGTTTAATACCGCTTTTAACGCTGTCAAATAAAAAACCTATTGATATTATAAAAAACAATAAAAGGAGGATGATAAATGAAACGTTTGTTTGCCATGTTGATGTGTTTTACAATATTATGTTCTTTTACGGGGTGTAGTTTAGGCACCCAGAATAAGGTTATTGATGAAAATTTTTATTGCGAAGTTATAGATGAACATAATATTGCGATAGGCAATTTAAAAACATATCCGAAATCGGGTGCAGTCTTTTTCCCTGAACATATTGGAAATTACACCGTGTCAAAAATTGGTTTTGCATCTGGTTTGGGTTTTGGTGGAAATGGATATTTTCACATGTCTGACCAAAACGGGACGGTTATAAGGAGGAGCTATTTTCCTTGCACTATAAAAGAAATTTGTTCTGGTTATATGTACCTAACATCAGGAGATCTGCAGATCTTTTATTGTGGCGAAATAGTCGACTTAAATAACTTTAATGCAGAAGGAAAAGTGAAAATATATGTTCCAAGTGAAAAGTATACATTATTTAAAGAGGTATTATCGGAATATTTTGGTGGTAGTTTGTTAAAGGCAAATGTTTCCTATTGTTTGAATTACGATGAGAACAATTATTACTATATTGACTATTACGAAAATGGCGAGAAGATTTGTTATATTCCGCCAATTCCGAAAAGAGATGGCTTTTCGTTCGGCGGATGGTTTAAAGAACCCAATTGTGTGAATCAATGGAATTTCAATGTCGATACATTGCAAATTACAGAAGAAGAACAGGAGGTAAAATTATATGCAAAATGGATAGCCAAATAATGAGTAAAAATTTAAAGATGAGTTTCCTTTAATCAATAGGATGTGCCAATTTTGTATTTAGAATCTATTATTAGAAAGAGATGAAATGATGAGGCATTTGAAGTTTAAATTTTTTATAGTAATAATGTTTTTATTTGTGGCGGTAGCGGGATTTTACGGTAATAGTTTAGATGTGTTTGCGGAGGGAACCGCTGATAACTTACATTCGCAGACTAAGATATATAACTCAAATAATGCTGATAAAAGGAGGATGGTGATTTCATCTGGGAATAAAAAGAGCGGCGATTTTTTCGTCGTTCTTTTGCTTTGCTGCCGGGACCGTTTATCCTTCGATATGCTCTTTGATATCTCTGCGCCAAAAATTTGCGAAAAATATTTTAAAGAAAATTTGCGTCAAAACGCTTGACAGAACCGTACTGCAAGTAGTATAATATTAAATTGCGATTATGCGTGAAACGTTCACCAAAATTTGTGAAACGTGGCAAAAACCCTTAAAAATCGGACTTTTTCGCACCAAACGACAATTCCGTGCGGCGCAGGAAAATTCAGGAAAAATCGGTTTTTCACCAATATAAAATCGGGCATGCGGACAAACCTCTGTTCGCAAAACGGTTTTATTTCGCTTTTTTACGCAAAACCGCACATAAATCAGTTAAAAAATATTCCGAAAAAGGAGAACTTTAATGGCCGAGAGAACTATTAAAAAGGTGAAATACGGCAACACGGAACGCCGCTCTTTTGCTCAGGTAAAAGAAGTGTGCGAAATGCCGTATCTTGCGGAGATTCAGAAGTCTTCGTACAAAGAGTTTTTAAAGACCGGAATAGGCGAAGTATTCAAGGATTTTTCGCCCATCCGCGATTTCAGCAACAAACTCGAGCTGTATTTTACCGACTATCACATCGACATGACTCCCAAGTACAACGAGAAGGAGTGCAAGGACCGCGACGCAACGTACGCAGTTCCTTTGAAAGTGCGCGCTCGCCTCGTCAATAAGGAAACGGGAGAGATGAGCGAACAGGAAGTGTTCATGGGCGATATTCCGCTTATGACTCCCAACGGCTCGTTCATCATCAACGGCGCGGAAAGAGTAGTGGTTTCGCAGCTGGTAAGAAGCCCCGGCGTATACTTCGGCTTCAATAAGGATACCAACACCGGCGTAAACTAATACTCCGCAACCAATATTCCGTCCAGAGGCGCATGGCTGGAATTCCAGGAAGACGACAAGGGCGTACTGTGGGTTCACGTCGACAGAGAAAGAAAGGTTCAGGCAACCGTTCTTCTCCGCGCTCTCGCGTCCGTCGTTCACGGCGAATTCGAGGATCCCGACGCCATTTTAGAGCCGCTTAAATCGCTCGAATTCATGACCGACGAGGAAATCACCGCGCTTTTCCACGGCGAACCCCTCATCGCAACCACCGTCGCAAAGGATCCCAACCACAGCATCGTTCCCGATTACACCGAAGTGGACGAAAATCCCATGCTGAGCGACGCCGAAAAACAGCTGCGCCGTCAGGAAATCGACAAGGAAAGCAAGTACTTCACCGAAGAAGCCGCTCTCAAAGAACTCAACAGAAAGCTGCGCCCCGGCGAAGTTCCCAACGTCAATTCTATCCGCCAGTATATAAGAGGTCTGTTCTTCGACAGAAGAAAGTACGACCTTACCCGCGTGGGCAGACATAAGTTCAACAAAAAGCTCGCTCTTGCCGCTCGTATAACCGATCAGTTCGCCGCAGAAGACATCGTTGACGTCACCACCGGCGAAATCATCGTTCCCAAGGGCGAATATATTTCGGAAGAAACCGCAATAAAAATTCAGAACCTCGGCATCAACGAAGTTACCGTAGAAGCAAGCTCCGCACCCGAGGAAAAGCACACCGTCATGGGCAACGCTCACGTCGATCTCAAATATTTCGTCGATTGCGATCCCGCCGAACTCGGCATCAACGAAATGGTGTACTATCCCATTCTGAAAGGTCTCGTCGAAAAGGCTGCCGGCGACAAAGAAGCGCTTAAAAATCTCATCAAAGAAAACGAAGCGCTGCTGGTCGTAAAGCACCTGCTCGTAGAAGACGTCATCGCAACCATCAACTACATTACCGGACTGCGCTACGACATCGGCACCGTGGACAATATCGACCACCTCGGCAATCGTCGCGTTCGTTCGGTGGGCGAACTGCTTCAGAATCAGTTCCGTATCGGTATCGCAAGACTGGAACGCGTCGTGCGCGAAAGAATGCAGATCCAGAAGGACAACGAGCCGCCCACTCCGCAGTCGCTTATCAATATTCGTCCCGTGACCAGCGCGGTTAAGGAATTCTTCGGATCTTCGCAGCTCAGTCAGTTCATGGACGAAACCAACCCGATTGCAGAACTCACTCACAAGAGAAAACTGTCCGCACTCGGACCGGGCGGACTTAACCGTGACCGCGCGTCCTTTGAAGTGCGTGACGTTCACTATACGCACTATTCCAGAATGTGCCCGATAGAAACGCCTGAAGGACAGAACATCGGTCTTATCAACTCGCTTTCGTCTTACGCGAGAGTAAACGAGTACGGCTTTATCGAAGCTCCGTACAGAAGAGTGGATAAAGAAAATCACCGCGTTACCGACGAAGTCGTGTATATGGCGGCAGACGAAGAGGACAGATACAGAGTCGCTCAGGCAAACGAACCGCTCGACGAGAACGGCTGGTTTGAAAAAGAACGTGTGCTTATGCGTTATCGCGACGATATCGCAGAAGTAAACCGCGAAGAAATCGACTTTGTGGACGTCAGCCCCCGTCAGATGATTTCGGTCGCAACCGCGCTCATTCCGTTCCTCGAAAACGACGACACCAACCGTGCGCTCATGGGCTCCAACATGCAACGTCAGGCAGTTCCGCTGCTCCAACCCGAAACGCCTATCGTCGGCACCGGTATCGAGCATAAACTCGCGTACGATTCCGGCGTTATGGTAACCGCAAACCGCGCAGGCGAAGTTGTTTACGTCGACGCTTCCACGATCGTCGTAAAGGAAGACACCACGCTTCCGCCCGTCGAAAGCGAATACGAAATCGTCGAAAACGTTTCCCGCGAAGAAAAAGCGGACGGCGTTTACGCGACCTATACTTTAAAGAAATTCGTAGGATCCAACCAGGGTACCTGCATCAACCAGAAACCCGCCGTTTCCAAGGGCGATAAAGTTGTTCCCGGACAGGTCATTGCCGACGGCCCCAGCACCAAGGACGCCGAGCTTGCTCTCGGAAGAAACATCCTTATCGGCTTCATGAGCTGGGAAGGTTACAACTACGAAGACGCTATTCTCATCAGCGAAAAAGTAGTAAAGGACGACGCGTTCACTTCTATTCATATCGAAGAATACGAACACGAAGCGCGCGACACCAAGCTCGGCGAAGAGGAAATCACCCGCGATATCCCCAACGTCGGCGACGACGCGCTCAAAAACCTCGACGAAAACGGTATCGTCCGTATCGGCGCAGAAGTCAAATCCGGCGATATTCTGGTAGGTAAGGTTACTCCCAAGGGCGAAACCGAGCTTACTCCCGAAGAAAGACTGCTCCGCGCCATATTCGGCGAAAAAGCTCGCGAAGTGCGCGATACTTCGTTGCGCGTTCCGCACGGCGAAGGCGGTATCGTAGTGGACGTAAAAGTGTTCACCCGCGCAAACAAAGACGAAATGACCCCCGGCGTAAACAAACTCGTCCGCGTGTATATCGCGCAGAAGAGAAAAATCGGCGTCGGCGATAAAATGGCAGGCCGCCACGGTAACAAGGGCGTCGTGTCCAGAATACTCCCGCAGGAAGATATGCCGTTCATGGAAGACGGAACTCCGCTTCAGATCGTGCTCAACCCGTTGGGCGTGCCTTCCCGTATGAACATCGGTCAGGTGCTGGAAGTTCACCTCGGTCTGGTCGCAAAAGCGCTCGGCTGGAAGGTGGCAACCCCGGTCTTCGACGGCGCTCTGGAAAGCGATATCCACAAGCTTTTGCAGGATAACGGCTTTGTCAACAACGGCGAAGTAAACGGTAAAATTCAGATGTACGACGGCAGAACGGGCGAACCTTTTGAAAACCCCGCAACCGTCGGCTACATGTATATGATAAAGCTCAACCACTTGGTTGACGATAAGATTCACGCGCGTTCTACCGGTCCGTACTCCATGGTAACGCAGCAGCCTCTGGGCGGCAAGGCTCAGTTCGGCGGTCAGCGTTTCGGAGAAATGGAAGTCTGGGCACTGTACGCGTACGGCGCCGCAAACGTATTGCAGGAAATTATGACCGTCAAGTCCGACGATATCGTCGGTCGTGTCAAGACGTACGAATCCATCGTCAAAGGCACCAATCAGAACGAACCCGGCGTTCCCGAATCGTTCAAAGTGCTTATCAAGGAATTGCAGTCGCTTGCGCTCGACATCAAGGTTCTCAACGAAAATCACGAGGAAATCGGCATTCGCGAACTTATCGAGGACGAACGCGACGAATTCGACGAAAATGCAGAAAAGAAGAAGCATTATTCGGGCGAAGACGTGCATTTCGACGACAAGGAATTCGACATCTCGCACAACCTGTTCGACGAAGAACTGGACGAGGACGACGAGGAAGGCGGCGACAAAGCCGATATTTCGGACGACGAATTCAACTTCGACGACCTGTTCAAGTCCGACGATCTGGTTATCGACGACACAACCGATAACGATTTGCCCGACGACCTGTTCGACGACGATGACAAATCCGACGACGAGCTTTAATTGCAAGGAGATTAGTTAGATGTTTGAATTAAATAACTTTGATTCGATGCAAATCGCAATCGCAAGCCCCGATAAAATAAGAGAATGGTCGCACGGCGAGGTAACCAAGCCCGAAACCATCAACTACCGCACCCAGAAGCCCGAACGCGACGGATTGTTCTGCGAAAGAATATTCGGACCGACCAAGGACTGGGAATGCCATTGCGGTAAATATAAAAGAGTAAGATATAAAGGCGTAGTGTGCGACAAGTGCGGAGTCGAGGTAACTCGCTCCAAAGTGCGCCGCGAAAGAATGGGTCACATCGAACTTGCCGCGCCCGTAACGCATATCTGGTATTTCAGAGGCGTGCCCAGCCGTATAGGACTGCTGCTCGACATGACGCCCAAAGCGCTCGAACAAGTCGTCTATTTCGTCAACTTCGTAGTGCTCGATCCCGGAACTACCGATCTCGAATACAAGCAGATCATGTCCGACGCTCAGGTTATGGAAGCGCGCGAAAAGTACGGCGATAAGGCGTTCCGCGTAGGAATAGGCGCCGAAGCCGTTCAGGAAATGCTCAAACGCATCAACGTTGCCGAAGAGCATAAACTGCAAACCGAGCTTGTCAACAACTCGTCCGGACAGAAGAAGATAAAGGCAATCAAGCGCCTCGAAATTCTCGACGCGTTCTATCGCAGCAACAACAAGCCCGAATGGATGATTCTCACCGTTCTGCCCGTTCTGCCGCCCGATCTTCGTCCTATGGTTCAGCTGGACGGCGGAAGATTTGCCGTCAGCGATATCAACGACCTTTACAGACGCGTTATCGCAAGAAACAACCGTCTTAAACGCCTTATCGAAATCAACGCGCCCGACATCATTATCCGAAACGAAAAGAGAATGTTGCAGGACGCCGTAGACGCGCTTATCGATAACGGCAGACACGGCAAAACCGTTTCCGGAGCCGGCAACAGAGAGCTTAAATCGCTTTCCGGACTGCTCCGCGGTAAACAGGGTCGTTTCCGTCAGAACCTGCTCGGTAAACGTGTCGACTATTCCGGTCGTAGCGTTATCGTCGTAGGACCCGAACTCAAAATGTATCAGTGCGGTCTGCCAAAAGAAATGGCTCTCGAACTGTTCAAACCGTTCGTCATGCACGAACTGGTTAAGGACGGCATCGCACACAATATCAAAAACGCAAAGCGTATGGCGGAGCGCGCCGACGACAAAGTTTGGGGAATACTCGAACGCGTCATCAAAGATCATCCCGTGCTTCTCAACCGTGCGCCCACACTGCACCGCCTTGGTATTCAGGCGTTTGAACCCGTGCTGGTAGACGGCAGAGCAATAAAGCTTCACCCGCTCGCATGCGGCGCGTTCAACGCGGACTTCGACGGCGACCAGATGGCAGTACACGTTCCGCTTTCCATCGAAGCTCAGACCGAAGCGAGAATGCTTATGCTCGCGTCCAACAATATTCTGAAACTTTCCGACGGACAGCCTGTCTGTACGCCTACTCAGGATATGATCATCGGCTCGTTCTACCTCACCATGGATAAACCCGGTTCCAAGGGCGAAGGCATGACTTTCTGCGACGTGGACGAAGCCAAAATGGCATATTTCAACCACGAAATCGAATTGCAGTCGGCAATCAACGTTCGCGTATACAAGGAATTCGACGGCGTTATGCAGTCGAGAATAATCAAAACCACGGTCGGCAAACTCATCTTCAACGAAGCCGTGCCTCAGGACCTCGGCTTTGTGGACAGAACGGACGAAGAACACAAGTTCGACCCCGAAATTTCCAAGAGAGTGGACAAAGGTCTGCTTAAAAAGATCGTCGACGCAACCTTCAAAGCAAAGGGCGCAACCGAAACTTCAATCGTGCTCGACAACATCAAAGCGCTCGGTTATAAGTATTCCACTATCGGATCTATCACCACAAGCGTCTTCGATATGCACATTCCGCCCGAAAAGAAAGAAATTCTGGACAGAGCGGAAAAGGAAGTCATCAAAATCGAAAATCTGTACGAGGAAGGCGAACTGTCCGAAGACGAAAAGTATCGTCTGGTAGTCGATCAGTGGAAGAAAGCCAACGACGACGTTACCGCCGCTCTCGAAAAAACTCTCGACGAATTCAACCCCATCAACATGATGGCTGTGTCCGGTGCGCGCGGTAGCATGAAGCAGATTGCTCAGCTTTCCGGTATGCGCGGTCTTATGACCAACCCGCAAGGTAAAACGCTTGAAACGCCTGTTAAATCTTCCTTCCGTGAAGGCTTGTCCGTTCTCGAATACTTCATTTCTTCTCACGGCGGACGTAAAGGTCTGGCGGATACCGCTCTTAAAACGGCAAACTCCGGTTATCTTACCCGTCGTCTGGTAGACGTATCTCAGGACGTCATCATAAGAGAGGAAGATTGCTGCGAAAACGGCAACATTCAGGGTATCGACGTCGAGCCTATCTACGAAGGCGACTCCATCGTCGAAAGCCTTAAAGACCGTCTCGAAGGCAGATATGCCGCAATCGACATCTGCGATCCCGACAGCGGCGAAATTCTCGCTCCCAAGAACGAGATGATCACTCTCGATCAGGCAAAGAAAATCGACGCTAAGTATATGGAATGGCTCAAAATCGAAGGCGAAAAGAAACCCTTCCCCGTCAAGATCCGTTCGGTACTCACCTGCAAGTGCAAACACGGCGTTTGCGTTAAGTGCTACGGTAAAGACATGTCCGGCAGAAGCCCCGTCCGCGTGGGCGAAGCAGTAGGTATCATCGCGGCTCAGTCCATCGGCGAACCCGGTACTCAGCTTACCATGCGTACGTTCCACACCGGCGGCGTTGCAACCAGCGACGACATCACGCAAGGTTTGCCTCGTGTCGAGGAATTGTTTGAAGCGCGCAAACCCAAGGGATGCGCAGTCATCAGCGAAGTTTCCGGCAGATGCACCGTACCGCAAAACGCGGACAAAAAGACGGTACAGATTACCGACGCCAACGGCAAAGTTACGGAATACGCAATTCCCTACACGTCGCGTATCATGGTACACGACGGCGACATGGTGGAAAGCGGTCAACCCCTGACCGAAGGCTCCATCTATCCGCAGGATTTGTTGTCCACCAAGGGACTTCGTGCGGTTGAGGAATACCTTGTCAAGGAAGTGCAGGCAACCTACCGTACCAACGGTGTCGAAATCAACGACAAGCACGTGGAAGTTATCGTAAGTCAGATGCTTTCCAAGCTGAAGGTCAACGATCCGGGAGATACAG
>CAKQJJ010000011.1 GCA_934247335.1 uncultured Clostridia bacterium
GTATTATATAGTCGATGTACGAGCCGATTATTTTTGCCGTGAGCGCGTATCCCATCGGGTTCATATGTCCGCCGAGATAGAAGTTGCGGCGGAACTCTTTGTCGTAGACCACGCAGTGCTCGTAAAGGTCGATAACGAAAGTGTTGTCGAAAAGTCCTGCAATCGCGTACACGGCGGAACGCAACGTTTGCTCGTCCTCGTGCGACTGCGTATCCGATTTGGGCGGCACGACGAGAAAGAATTTCGCGTCCTTATTAAGGCTTTTATACCGCTGAATTATACGGCAATAATTACCGATAAAGGTCGGTTTATCGTTGCGCCAGTCGTTTAAGTCTACGTCGGAAACGTCGCCCACCGGCTTATGCTGATAGAAAATATCGTTTACTCCCAGCGCGATTATATACGCCGTACAGAATTTATCCGCGCTCCAATAGCCGTACGTATCGGCAAAAGAATCGCAGTACCACTCGGCAGTCATTCCGCCGCTCGAAAAATTGTACACGCGGCTGCCGGTCATTCTCGCCAGAAACTGACCCCACGAATACTCGAAACGGTCGCGATAGGTCTTGCCGCCTTCGGCGTCGGTACCCTCGAACTCGCCCGACGACAGGCTGTCGCCCACCACCGCTATCGAGCGAAAAATACTCGTAAATCCGCCGTCGTCCTTTATTACGTCAAGCGGCTGCTCGCCCTCGCCGAGAATATATCCGTCAAGTTTCATTGTTTTCTCCTTAAAGTTTTTTTCGACAGGCAAATTATAGCACATAGCAGGCGGTAAGTCAATCGTAAGCCGCGAAAAAAGCGACCCGTCTTTTTACTGGCGAGCCGCTTCTTGCGACAAATCATTAAACGCGAACAAGCCGACTTTTCAATATTCGGAAAAGCCGAGCAGATAGTCGGGCGTGGTGCCGAAAAACTTGGCGAGCAAAACCAACGCGTCGAGAGAAGGTTCGCATCTGCCCGACTCCCAGAAACTTATCGTCTGATTGCTGAACCCGAGAGCGTCGCCCAGCTTTCTCTGCGAAATACCCGCTTCGATTCGTAATTCCTTGATTTTATTGCCCACGACGTTGTTTTTCATATGTAAATTATATAAAAAACTTCCTACAAACAGTTGACATTCTAAAAAATGTAGGATATAATATAGCATATAAGTGCTAAGGCATTTGTAGCTATTATTTCCCGTTAATGGCAAAAAGTATGCCGCGGACAAGCGCATTTGCGACTTATCGCAAGCCTTGCGGGAAAGCAAATTCATCGACATCTCTATCATTCATATTCCATTGGTACCGGCGGAGCGCGAAAGCGTTTCGTCGGTATTTTTATAAAGAAAAACGACCCGTCTTTTTACAGGCGAGCCGTTTTGCGTTTTATTGAATTTATAAAGACTATCTTTCCTCGCGGAAGTAGTTTACGCCGAGCGACGCCGGCGGCTGAGTTTCCTTTTTGCCGACTATGCTGGTTACGATAAGCACTATTATCGTGATTACGTAGGGCAGAAGTTCGACTATTCTGCCGAAAGCCAGGCTGGGCAGCTTTATGCCGAACGCCGAGCTGTAACTGTTGAACACGTACAAAAATCCGAACAGCACCGAACCTGCGATTGCAAGATCGGGTTTCCATACGGCGAATATTACGAGCGCGATTGCCAGCCATCCGAACGCCTGAATAGTGGACGAATTCATCCAGCTGCCCTTGCTTTCGCACATGACGTAGTACAGTCCGCCCAGTCCCGCGATTGCCGCGCCGATGAGGATGGCGCCGTATTTATAAGCGTTGATATTGATACCGGCTGCGTCCGCGGTTGCGGGATTTTCGCCCACGGCGCGAAGATTTAAGCCGACGCGCGACTTTTTGAGTAGCACGGCGGTGATTATCGCAAGCGCGATTGCGATGTACACGAGTATTCCGTGCGACAGGAAAATATCGGCAAACCAGCCCAGATTTCCCAAACCGGGGAAGATATCGACCAGCGATCTACGGAGTACCACGCTTGCGTAGTTGAAGCCGCGCTTAGTGAGCGTTCCCATGAAGTAATCGGTAAAGCCCGCGCCGAAAGTGGTGAGCGCAAGACCGGTAATGTTCTGATTGCAGCGGAGCGTTACCGTGAGGAACGCGTAGATAAGACCGCCGAAAGCGGCAAACAGCATTGCGAAGAACACGGCAAGCAGGAATACGGCTATCCACGAAGGATTGGAAATATTGTGCATATTGGTGACGAACATTTCCTGCGCGATTTTGTCGCCGGTCGTCGGAACGCCGACTGCCGTAGTAACCGCGTCGGGCAGATTTTTAAGATACAGTTCGACGCCGAAGCAGCCGCCGAAAGTTCCCATACACATGATTCCGGGAATACCGAGGTTGAGGTGACCGGACTTTTCGTTGAGAGTTTCGCCCAGGCAGCCGAACAAAAGCACGACTCCTATACCTATTGCGGCAACGATGCAAGATACCATTATTTGTTACCTCCTTTGTCGAGATAGTTTCCGTAAGGCTCCTTTGCCTTTTTGCGACGCTTGATCGAGTATTCGAGGAAGAATTCGCTTGCGATTATGCAGAAATATATAACGCCCAGCACGATATTGGAAGCCGCGTTGTTGGTAAGACCGAAGTTGGTGCGCACCGACGACATTCCCTTGTCTACGAACGAGATGAAGAACGCCGCAGCCAGCATCATTATCGGGTCGAGTTTACCAAGCCACGCAACCATTATCGCGGTGAAGCCCATATTGTTTGCCGTACTCGTGGAAACGGTGTGGTTGATGGAGCCTGCAAGCAGTACGCCCACCAGACCGCATATCGCGCCCGAAAGCACCATTGTGCGGATAATTACTTTTTTAACGTTCATTCCAACGTATCTCGCGGTGTTTTCGCTCTCGCCCACGACGCTTACTTCAAAGCCGTGTTTACTGAACTTAAAGTAAATGAAGATAAACGCGAACACCACGACGGCAACTATCGCGCAGATCAGGTTTGCGCTGTTTTTTATGCCGGGAATGTTGAGATTTGCAGCCGAAATGGGTTTAAGCGTTCCGCTTCCCGAATCGCCGTAAGCGGCAAGGAAGTACGAGGTAAGACCCACTGCGATGTAGTTCATCATAAGGGTGAACAGCGATTCGTTGGTTTTGAAAAACGCTTTGAAAATAGCGGGGATAACCGCCCAGACGGCGCCTGCCAGCACGCCGAACACGACCATCAGTATTATGACTACCGCGTCGGGAGCTTTTCCGCCCATAAATTTCATGAACATGGTGGTGACGAGCGCGCCGATAAGAATCTGACCGTTGCCGCCGAGGTTCCAGAATTTCATTTTGAACGCGGGCAGAAGCGCAAAGCTTACCAGCACCAGCAGCGCGAATTTCTGAACGAACGAGCCGCGGCTCGTACTCGAACCGAACACGCCCTTGAACAGGTAAGCGAAAAATTCAAACGGGTTGTTGCCTTTCTGAGATATCAGAGCGCAGAATATCGAGCCGATTATCAGTCCGATAAACACAGCGGACAATTTTATTACGATGGTCTGCCACAGGGGCGTATTCGAGCGTTTAACGACGTGTATCGGAGATTCTTTCTTATAACTGTTATCTTTCATCGTTGTTACTCTCCTTTTTTTCTTCCTTTTCGCGTTTTTCCTCGGCTTTGCGTTCGACTTCCATCCACTGTTCGCCGGTGAGGTTACTGTCTTTCGCGATACCGAGATTTTTGTCCTTTTTCTCTTCGGTAAGGTCGAGCGAGCCGGTCATCATAAGACCAAGCTGTTCTTTGTCGGTTTTTTCGGCGTGAACTATACCCATGACTTTGCCGTGGCACAGAACCATGATTTTGTCGCACAGAGCAAGCATGACGTCGAGGTCTTCGCCCACGAACAAAATTCCGGTACCCTTCTCCTTCTGTTCGTTGAGAATGTCGTATATGACGTAAGCGGAGTTGATGTCCAGTCCGCGCACCGGGTACGCCGTGACTATTACGTTGGGGGCGGATTCTATTTCTCGTCCGACAAGCACTTTCTGCACGTTACCGCCCGAAAGACGGCGCACGGGAGTTTCGCTGGAAGGCGTTGCTATGCTGAGTTTGTCGATAAGTTTGACGGCGCGTTCGCGAGCTTCCTTGCGATCGACGAACGGACCTTTTTTGTCGGCGTAAGTTTTAAGCATCATGTTGTCGGTGACGCTCATGGACGGAACCAAGCCCATGCCCAGTCGGTCCTCGGGGATAAAGCTCATGGACACGCCCTTTTCGATTATTTCGCGCGGGGGCAGTCCCACTATGCTTTCGCCCTTGTGCATGATAAAGCCTTCGGATATGGGTCGAAGACCTGCGATCGCCTCGCACAGTTCTTTCTGACCGCAACCGGTAATGCCTGCAACGCCGAGAATTTCGCCGCCTCTGATATAAAAACTTGCGTTTTTAATGGCAAGGCTGCCGTCGTCCGCCTTTACGGACAAATCTCTGATTTCGAGGAGCGGACGGTCGAATTTGATTTCGGGGCGGTCGATTTTAAGTTCGACTTTCTTGCCCACCATCATTTCGGTGAGAATTTTCTCGCTTGCGTCCTTGGTTTCTATCGTGCCGATATATTCGCCCTTGCGAAGAATGGCAACGCGGTCGGAAATTTCCATGACCTCGTTTAATTTGTGAGTGATGATTATTATCGACTTGCCGTCCGCGCGCATGTTGCGGATGACCGCAAACAGTTTTTCGGTTTCCTGCGGAGTAAGAACCGCGGTAGGCTCGTCGAGAATGAGAATATTGGCGCCGCGGTACAGCACCTTTACTATTTCAAGAGTCTGTTTTTCCGACACGGACATGTCGTATATTTTCTTGTCGAAATTTATTTCAAAACCGTAGCGGGCGCATATTTCTTCCACGTCCGCACGGATTTTTTTCAGATTGAATTTTATTTTTTTATCCAAGCCCAGCGCAACGTTCTGAATACCGGTGAAAATATCCACCAGTTTGAAGTGCTGATGCACCATTCCTATTCCGAGGTTGTACGCGTCCTTGGGAGTTTTTATCGACGCAAGTTTTCCGTCGATGTAAATGTTTCCCTCGTCGGGGAAATAAATGCCCGAAAGCATGTTCATAAGCGTGGTTTTACCGCTTCCGTTTTCACCGAGCAGCGACAAAACTTCGCCTTTATAAACGTCGAAAGAAACGCCGCTGTTCGCCTTCACTTCTCCGAAGGTTTTGCCGACGTTTTCAAATTTAACGGCTATTTGCTTTTCTCCGATTGCAGTATTGTTCGTTTCAGCCTGCATAGCTTCACCTGTCCTGTAAAAATAATATATCCAAGGGGCAGAATAAACTACCCCTTGGGTATAAAGTCGATCGGTTTTTTATAATTTATTCAATAATATCGATGCCTACGATATCGATGTCGAAGTAAGGAGCCGAGCGGTTGGTTTTGGTGTTGGACTCGTCGAAATAAGTAATTCCGCCTTCGGTCTTTACGACTTCTACGCCGTTCTGCTTAGCAGAGGTGATCTTGCCGTTTTCGTCTTTGGTTACGTCGGTAAGAGCTGCGAAAGCGCCGCCTGCGTAATCCTTGATTGCAAACTTGGAAGTATCGAATACTTTCATGGTGCCTGCTTTAAGCTGAGCCGAGATAGCCGCAACTGCTTCTTCGGTTCCCTTAGCGGGTGCCTTTGCGCCGAAAGAGCTGAGGCAAACCGAGCCGCTGTAAAGGTCGTTGCCCATGCCTGCGGTCCAGTCTTTATCGATTGCGGTGCCGTTCAGAACGCATCCGATTGCATATTCGAAGTAGGGTTCCCAGTTGATTCTGGACGAAACGATGAAGGTGTTGGGGCACTGAGATTCGGTGCTGCCGTTGTAGGAAACGTTGGGAACGTTTTTAGCTTCGCAGGTCTTGGGTGCGCCCCAGGAGTCTGCGTGCTGGGAGATGAGAACGCATCCTTCGTCGATAAGAGCGGTTGCTGCGTTTGCTTCCAGAGTTTCTTCATACCATTCGAGAGTGAACTTAACTTTCATGTTGACGGTGGTAACGCCTTCAACTCCTTCCATTGCTCTTCTTACACCGAGCAGCCAGGAAGTATAGCCGGACTTAACTTCCGCATAGGGATGAGCGCCTACGTAACCGACGGTGATAACGCCGTCTTTTGCGATGGTGTTGTCTGCGGCGTACATTTCTTTGAGTTTAAGACCTGCGGCATAGCCTGCGAGGAATCTTCCTTCGTAAATGTTAGCGAAAGCGTTGTGGAAGTTGGTGAGAGTGGTGTCGTTCTGCATCGAGGTTCCGGTTGCGTGAGCAAACTGAACGTCGGGATTTGCCGCAGCCGTTACTCTCAGATATTCTTCGTGACCGAAGGAATCGGCAAACACAAATTTGCAGCCTTCTTCAACCAGCTCGTTTGCTGCGGTGGTGCAGCCTTCGTCTTCGCCGATACCGGTTTTGATAACGGCTTCTACGCCGGTCTTATCGCAAGCGGCTTTGAACGCGTCGATGAAGTTTTTGTCGTACGTCGAGTTGTCGTCGTGCAGAGTGATGAGACCGACTTTGGTCTTTTCGGTTTTGTTCTCATCGGGTGTGCAAGCGGCAAACGCGAAGCAGCAGGTAGCTGCCGTTACTACGGCAAGCAAAAGTGTGATAAATTTTTTCATTATAAAAAATACCTCCGTACCCTTTCGGGTAATTATAACTTGGTAAGTTCATCACTTTTCCCTTGGCTGTATATCGTATTCAGTTGTTGCGGAAGACTATCTTTCCGTCTTCCATGCTCTCGACTATCGCAAGCGAGAGAAGATCGACGCCCTTTTCGCGGAGTGCGTCGCCGCCGCCCTGAAAGCCTTTTTCGATTGCGACGCTCATTCCGACGAGGTTGGCTTTCGCCTGACCCACGATGTCGATAAGCGCGTTTGCGGCGTTACCCACGGCAAGGAAGTCGTCTATTATAAGAACGTTTGAATTCTCGGGAAGATATTCCTTGGGGAGAGATATAATGTTTACGCCCGGACGGGTGAACGAGCGGCATTCCGCTTCGTACGCCTCGCCTTTGGCGTTTAAGGATTTGCTCTTTTTGGCGAAAACGGCTTCGCAGTTCATTCTTTCGGCAACCAGCACGGCAAGCGCTATTCCGGAAGCTTCTACCGTGAGAACCTTGTCCACGTTTCTGCCGGCGAAATGAGCGGCAACCTCGTCCGCCATCGCAGACAGAAGTTTTACGTCCATGTTCTGATTTACGAATCCGCCGACGCTTAAAACGCCGCCCTCGTAAACCTTGCCTCGTTGTGCTATTTGCTGTTCAAGTAGCTTCATAGTGCCTCGCTTTTTCCGTTAAAAACAAAAAAACGGAAGAAAAATTTCCGTTTGCCAATATCTCCGTCACCTCTCGGGCAATGCAAAAAACGATGCCTGAAAAGCAAGAAAACAACCAATAGTCGCTCCTGTGGCGGTGCGGTAGAGACGTTCGTGCCGTTTATACGAACATATATTGGCAAATTCAATTTACACTTTGAGTATAGCAAATCGGATAGGTAAAGTCAAGCGTTTGAACGGGCGTTTGCGCGAATTTTGTCAAAAAAGTGAAAATTTTTCTTTTCGCGGAATTTTGCGCGTTTGAACGAAAAGGTCGCCCGCAAAGCGTTTTTATAAAAAAAGAACAACCCGCTTTTTATTGCAGGTTGCCCGTTTACTTATAATATTATGCACGTTCGGATCCGTCCAAACGTTTGGCGAAAAATCGGCAAACGTAGCCGAAAGTCACGCGATGCGCTCTTTCGCCGAATTTTCGGGCTTGATTTCCACAATTCTGCCGCCGATATTTTCGTAAACGCGGTGGGAAACCGACAAAACCGTGCGCCCTTCCGACGCTCTTTCAAGCGCTTCCAGCACGCGCGCTTCGGTTGCGGCGTCCAGATTTGCGGTGATTTCGTCCAGGAGCAACACTTTAGGATTTGCCGCGACGGCGCGGGCGACGGACAGCAGCTGCCACTCCCCTTGCGAAAATATTCCGTCCGAGCATACCGTATCGTATCCGTCCGGGAGCGATTTTATCGCCTCGTCTATTCCGGCAAGCTTTGCGGCGGCGTACGCGTCCTCGGGCGTGATTTTAGGGTCGGAAAGCGTTATCTGATCGAGCACCGTTCCCGGAACGCGCGAAAAATGTTGTTCCACGCAGCCCATGCAGCAGCGTTTTTGCCCGTCGGGAAGGTCGGCAACGTTCGCGCCGCCCACCGTAATCGTTCCGGCTAGCGGCTTATACAGCCCAAGCAAGAGGCGAAACACCGTGCTTTTGCCTGCGCCCGTTCTTCCCACGAGCGTTACCTGCTCGCCCGCTTTTACCGTCATGGAAAAGTCGCGGAGAACGAGTTTTTCGTCGTAGCCGAAGTCCACGTGAGAAAATACGACGTCGCCGTCGATTTGCTTTCGGTCGTCCGCGGGAATTTCGCGCTCCGGCTGAGCGAGAAAGGCGTCGATACGCTTGACTCCCGCCATTGCCGACTGAATGGTTTGTATTTCCATGCCCAGACTTTCGATAGGCGTGAAAATTTTGGATATATAGTTTATTACAGCCACCGTGGTGCCAACAGACATTTCGAAAAGCGTAAGAATACGCGCGTTTCCGGACGCGGAAAGCAGCATTACTATTCCCACGACCACCGCGTTAAGCAAAATTACCACGGGAGAGTAAATTGCGTCGTAAAAATTGGTTTTTTCCACGGCGGCGTAGCTTTCGCCTATACGCTTGTCGTAGCGGCGTTCCATATATTCTTCCAGTCCGAGCGCGTGAATGGTGCGAATGTTGTGCAGAGTTTCCGGCACCTGACCCGATTCGGCGGCGACTGCGCGGCGGTTTTCGAGCTGAGCGGCAAGCATTTTTTTCTGCACTCTGCGCGTGAACAGTGCGAAAAACGGAAGAATAAGCAGCAAAACGAGCGCAAGTCCGGGGTTTTTCACCGCAATCACGACTAAAACGGAGATTATTCTGCACGCGTCGGCAACCATACTGATGATACCCGACGTAAACAGCGCTTCCACCGTGTCCACGTCGCCCGAAAAACGAGCGGCGATTTCGCCGGGATTTTGTCCTACCAGCGTGCTTGCCGGCAAATGCGTAAGCTTTTTAGACATTTCGGAGCGAAGCGCGTGCGTCGTCTTTTGTCCGAACGCCACAAGCAACGCTTCCTGCGCGGACGAGAGCGCGTTTTCCAGCACGAGGCTGCCGAAATACGCAAGTACGACCGTAAAAGTAAGCGGTATTCCGCCGGTCAGGCGATCGATTATTCGCGCCAGCACCAACGGCGGAACCAGCGACGCCGCAACCGCCGCAGCCACGCATAAAAGAGTAGCCACGGAAAGCCACGGGCGCGCCTTTATCGCATTTCCGACTGCCGTAAACACACCCGATTTATTTTTCTTCACGGTCGCAGCCTCCCGTCTGACTGTCGTACAGTTTTTTATACGTCTGCACCGACTGTATAAGCTCGTCGTGCGTGCCTACGAAAGTTTTGCCGTTTTCCATGAAAATCACCTTTTGCATCTGCGGAAAGTGATACAATCTGTGCGAAATAAGGAAAACAACTTTATCTTTCGCGTATTCGCGCAGATTTGAAAATATCGCTTCTTCGGTGCGGCGGTCGAGCGCGGAAAACGGATCGTCCAGTATAATCAGCGGGCGCGGATGAGCAAGCGTTCTCGCAAGCGCCAGTCGCTGCGCCTGTCCGCCCGAAAGCCGTACGCCGTTGTTTCCTATCACGGTGTCTTCGCCGTTTTCCATAGCCGCAACCTCGCCCGAGAGCGCGGTGCCGCAAAGATACGGCTCTGCCTCTTGCTCGCTGCCGCAAAGCACGTTGTTTTTCACGGTGTCGGCGCTAAGCTCCGGGTCGTGTCCGAGATAGCCCACGGCGGAAGCTATTTCACGTGCGGTGAAGGACGAAAGTTCGCGCTTGCCGAATTTAATCGAACCGTCGTACGGTTTTTCGCATAGAAACGCCCGTCCGAAAGTGGATTTTCCGCAGGCTACGGGACCGGTGACGCCGATAACGTCGCCCGGTTGCGCCGAAACGGTAAGTCCGGAGAAAATCGGTTCGCCGTCGTACGAAAAACCAAGATTTTCGACGGTGACGGCGGCGGGCGGCGGCACGGCAATGGGTTCGAGCGGTTCGGGCGATTTCATCAGCGGCTTGATACGCTTCCACGAAACCTCGGCTTTTTGCACGGAATTGAAAAGTTTTGCCACTTTGGAAGAGCGAACGGTAAGCTTGGTAAAGCAGGAAAGAAAAGTGGTAAACGCCGCGATGTCCCACGCGTTCCAACCGGTGCCCAGCACGTTTTTCGCGCCGAACCATAAAATGAACAGCACGCCCGCGCACGAAGCGGCAAGGTACAACGGCGGCAGAGCCGATTGCCATACGCTGCTGCGAACGGCGGTCTTTTCGTAATCTCCAAGCGCGTTTTCGTAAAGCTCCTCGCGCGTTTTTTCGCACCCGTAAACGCGATACGTCACGGCGTTTTCGGCGCGGTCGAGCGTGGCTCCGTTAAGCCGGGCGGAGGCTTTTTTATACGCCGCTCCCGCACGCTGAACCGGCTTTTTCATTTTTGCCGCGCAAAAGTACGATATCGGGGTGAATATCAGGCTTAAAAGAGCCAGCCGCCAATCGTAGACGAACAGCATTACGGCGTAGCCTACGAGCGCCACTCCGGTATCGAAAATCTCGGTGGTGAATTTGCGCATCCCTTCCACGCAGTCGTCCACGTCCGAAATGGCTTTGGTCATCAGCTCGCCCGCGCCTTCCTCTTCCGACGACGCGCGACTACCCCGAACCAGGTTTGCGTACAGAACGCCCTTCATCCGCCTGTTCACGTTGTTGGCAAAACGGCGTACGTAAAAGCGTTTTACAAACCTCGCAACCTGCACCGCGATAGTTATCGCAAGGTAAGCTATTACAAGCTTTACCATCGCGGCGGCGGTTTCGTTTCCGCCGAGAATATCGGCAAGGCACCGGGCAAGCCTACCTTCGAACCACGGCGTTGCAAGCTGCCCCACGTTGTACAAAATTCCCGAAAGAGTGACAAGCGCCAGCGGCAGCCATTCTATCCTGAAATAGGACCCGATTTTGTCCGGGCGGAAATTTTTTTCGAGTTTTGCGTTCTTTTTCATTCTTCGTCCCCGATGATGAAGTGCGGAAAGCCCGCGCGGCTTTCGGTTTTCGAGGCGACGTACAGCTTATCCAAAAGGAAGGCAAACTGCTCCGCCTGCGTTTGATCGAGGCACGTGAGAAGATACTCGTAAAAGCCCGCCTCTATCTCCGCTTTGGAAGATTTAAGCGTTTCGGCTTTTTCCGTGGGATAAATAAGCTTGCTGCGCTTGTCGCCCGAGTCGTCCTTGCGGATGAGATAGCCTTTAAGTTCGAGATTTTTCGTTCTTCTCGCAATGGCGGCTTTGTCGGCGTGCAATATTTCCGCAAGCTTTGCCTGCGTGCAGCCCGGATTGTGGCGCAGTGCGTGAATGAGATCTATTTCCGCGGTGCCCACTCCGTTTTCCCTCAACGAAAGCAGTACGAGTTTTTCCGCTTCGCGCGCGATTTTGGTGATTTTTCGTTCGGTTATATCCATTATATGCCTCCAGGAAAGCAAAATAGTTGTACGTACATTGTTGTACATACAACTATTATACTCGCGATTGCGTTTTTGTCAATAGATTGTAAGCCGTTTTTTGCTTTTTTCACCCCTCTAAGCGCCGATAAAATCTTAATTTCTCGCTTTAAAACGCAAAAACGGACAGTCGGAATAAATCCGTCCGTCCGCTTTCGATCCGCGAATATTTCCGTCGCGGGTGTCGTTTTTTAATCAATATTTAACGCTGGAAAGAATTTCGCTGTACGTCGGGAAGGGCCACTTTTCGCTTGCGGTGACTTCTTCAAGTTCGTCGCAATATTCACGAAGTTTTCTCATATCGGCGAGAATAACGTCCTTGTGGAACACGGCGCATTCGTACTCGTTTGCAAACTTTTCGGCTTTCGCAAGGTCGAGAGAAAGCGTTTCGGTTGCGGCGCCGGCTGCGTTGCACAGCGACGAGAGCTTTAACGCGAGTTTTTTCTCTTCGTCCGAGCAAAGTTCGGGGCATACGGCTTTCATGCTCTCTTTAAGCGACAGCTCGCCGAGTATGTCTTTCTGATATCCGATGACCGCGGGCAAAATCTGGCGTTTTGCGATTTGCAGCATGGTGCGGGCTTCTATGTCCACGATTTTGACGTAGCGTTCGGTTAAAATCTCGTAACGGCTGCGCATTTCGGTTTCGGTCATGACTCCGTGCGACGCGAACAGCTCGATATTCTTGGGTTCGATATATGCGGGAATGGCGTCCACGGTGGTGGGCATGTTGCACAGTCCTCTCTTTTCCGCTTCCTTTTTCCATTCTTCCGAATAGTTGTTGCCGTTGAAAATAATTCTGCCGTGCTTTACGAAAATTTCTTTCAGCACCTTCTCGAGATTTTCCGCTCCGACTTTTTCCAGTTCGTCGGCGATTTTTCTCAGTTCTTCGGCGACTGCGGTGTTGAGGACGATATTCGCGCCCGCAACCGACATATCCGAGCCTACCATACGGAACTCGAATTTATTTCCGGTGAAAGCGAACGGAGAAGTACGGTTTCTGTCCGTGTCGTCCTTGGTGTACGCGATGGCGCCGTTTACGACCGAAGCGTTGAGGGGCGTTTCGACGTACGGTTTGCCGCTTACGATCGATTCGATTACGTTTTCCATAACGCTGCCCACGAACATGGAAAGCACTGCGGGCGGAGCTTCGTTTCCGCCAAGACGATTGTCGTTGCCGGGAGTGGCAACCGACGCGCGCAGCATATCCTGATAGTCGTCCACGGCAGCGACGACGGCGGCGAAGAAGGTGAGAAATTTCTTGTTTTCGCGCGGGTGTTTGCCGGGCTTTAACAGATTTTCGCCCTTATCGGTGGCAACCGACCAGTTGTTGTGCTTGCCGCTGCCGTTTATTCCGGCAAAAGGCTTTTCGTTAAGCAGGCACACCATACCGTGCTTGTCTGCAACCGATTTCATAACCGACATGGTAATCTGGTTCTGATCGGTGGCGAGATTGGCGGTGGTGAACACGTTTGCAAGCTCGTGCTGAGCGGGAGCGACTTCGTTGTGCTTGGTTTTTGCGTACACGCCCAGTTTCCACAGCTGCTCGTCGAGATCGTTCATATAATCCCATACTCTCGCTTTGATTTTTCCGAAGTAATGGTCGTCGAGTTCCTGTCCTTTGGGCGGCTTTGCTCCGAAAAGCGTTCTGCCGCACGTTTCGAGGTCGAGACGGCGCTCGTATTCTTTTTTATCTATAAGGAAGTATTCCTGCTCCACGCCCACGTTGGTTTCCACCTTTTCGACGCGATCGTCGCCAAGGAGGCGCAGTACTCTCACCGCGTTGTCGCTTAACGTTTTGATGCTGCGAAGAAGCGGAGCTTTCTTGTCCAGCGATTCGCCGCCGTACGAGCAGAACACCGTGGGGATATACAGCGAATTGCCCATTACGAACGCGTTGGAACCGGGATCGTAAGCGGTGTAGCCGCGAGCCTCGAAAGTAGCGCGCAGTCCGCCCGTAGGGAAGCTGGACGCGTCGGGCTCGCCTTTAATGAGGTTTTTGCCCGAGAAACGCTCTATTCCTTCCTCTCCGTTGGCTCCGTCCGGCTCGATGAACGCCTCGTGTTTTTCGGCGGTTACGCCGGTCATGGGCTGGAACCAGTGAGTGTAGTGGGTTGCGCCCTTTTCGATTGCCCATTCTTTCATTGCAGCCGCGATTTCGTCGGCGAGCGGGCGGTCGAAGGGAACGCCGGTGTCTATACATTTTTTATACTTCGCGTAAGCGTCGCCGCGAAGGCGTTTTTTCATTTCTTTATCGGTAAATACGTTTTCCGCAAAAATCTCGGATACTTTGTTTTTACTTTCCATAATTAACTCCTCGTTCAATCAGGGTAACGCGCAAAAACGCGCGTTTTTTCTTTTCTATATTATTATACTGTAAAATTCTACTTTTTGCAATATTCCGCGCTTGCCTTTATAAATTCGCGGAAAAGCGGATGCGCGTCGTCGGGGCGCGACTTGAATTCGGGATGGAACTGGCAGCCGACGTAGAAAGGTCTGTCGGTTATTTCCACTATTTCCACAAGGCGATCATCGGGCGAAGTGCCGGACAGCGTCATGCCGTTTTTCTCGAAAATCTCGCGATAGTCGTTGTTGAATTCGTATCTGTGGCGATGGCGTTCGGCGATTTCGGGCTTACCGTAAGACGCGCGGGCTTTGCTTCCGTCTTTAAGAACGCACGGATAGGCGCCCAGTCGCATGGTTCCGCCTTTATTGCTGATATGTTTCTGGTCGGGCATAATGTCGATAACTTTATGCTCGGCGTTTTCGTCGAATTCGCCGCTGGTTGCGCCTTTCAGTCCGCAGGCGTTTCTCGCAAACTCGATTGCCATCATCTGCATACCCAGGCATATTCCGAAGCAGGGAACGCCGTTTTCGCGGGCAAATCTGCACGATTCTATCATGCCTTCGGTTGCGCGGTTCCCGAATCCGCCCGGTATTATTATGCCGTGTACTCCGTCGAATATCTTTGCGGCGGTGTCGCGGTTAACGTCCTCGCTGTCCACCCAGCGGATGTCCACCTTGACGCCGTTTGCGTAGCCGCCCGCGTGGAGCGCTTCCACTACCGACAGATAGGCGTCGTGAAGGCTGACGTATTTGCCGACGAGCGCGACTTCCACCGACTTTTTGGCGGCTTTGACCGACTTTATAAAGCTTCTCCATTCGGTTAAATCGGTTCTGCCTTTAAGATTAAGCACGTGAGCCACCGCGGTGTCCAGTCCCGCCTTGTGCAGGTAGAGCGGCGTTTCGTACAGGCATTTGAGCGTGACGTCCGAAACGACGCATTCGGGCTTGACGTTGCAGAACAGCGCGATTTTTCTTCTTATATCCTCGCCCACTTCTCCGTCCGAGCGCAGAACTATTACGTCGGGGCTTATTCCTATGCCCTGAAGCTCGCCCACGCTGTGCTGAGTGGGTTTGGACTTATACTCGTTGGAGCCGGTTATGTACGGAACGAGGCAGACGTGAATGAAACAGCAGTTTTCTCTGCCCACGTTTATCGCATACTGGCGGATGGCTTCGAGGAAATGGCGGGATTCGATGTCTCCGATGGTTCCGCCGATTTCGGTTATGACTATATCGGCGCCGGTTTTCTCGGCGTTCTTTTTAATAAAGCGTTGAGTTTCGTCGGTAACGTGCGGAATAATCTGCACGGTTTTTCCGAGATATTCGCCCTTTCTTTCTTTTTCGAGAACGGAATAGAATACTTTTCCGGACGTAAGGTTGGAATACTTATTGAGATTTACGCCCGTAAAACGCTCGTAGTGTCCGAGGTCGAGGTCGGTTTCCGCACCGTCTTCGGTGACGTAAACTTCCCCGTGTTCGAGAGGGTTCATGGTTCCCGGATCGACGTTCATATACGGATCCAGTTTCTGCACGGCGATGGTGTAGCCGCGCTGTCGAAGCAGTCTGCCGAGAGACGCCGCGACTATGCCTTTGCCCAGTCCGGAAACGACGCCGCCCGTAACGAATACGTACTTTGTTCCGTTCATAATTTCTTCTCCTTTGAAGTGAATTTTTAATAAATTTTGCTTGTTTTTCTGCGTTTTGGCACTAAAAAAGGGCGTTTTTTTTTAAGGCTTTTTTCAAACCTCAAAGAAAACGCCCGAATTTACGAGTCCTGCTCCGTAGCGGAGCTATCAAAAAAACAGGTATTATTCTAATACAAACGGGGGCGTCTTGTCAAGCGTTTGAAAGCAATTTTTTTGCCCGATTTCAAATTTTTTTCGCTTTGCGGAAAGAGCGGAAAAGCTTTACGTATTCTTTACCGTCCGATATCTTTCCGCCGCTTGCTTTTTCCGCATTTTCGTAGTATAATATAATGGGTTGATTTTGGGATATCTGCCCAAACGGAGGAACCGAAAATTGAGAAAGACTAAAATCATATGCACGATAGGACCGGCAAGCAGCGACGAAAGAGTTTTTGCCGATATGTGCCGCTCCGGGCTTAACGTGGCGCGCCTTAACTTTTCGCACGGCACGCACGAAGACCATAAAAAGAAAATAGACATGATTAAAAAAGTGCGCGACAAGCTCAACGCGCCGATAGCGATAATGCTGGACACCAAAGGTCCCGAATATCGCATAAAAACCTTTAAGTCCTCTCCCGTCACGGTGTGCGACGGCGACCATTTTACTTTCACTTCGCGCGACGTAATCGGCGACGAGCATATAGTTTCGGTAAGCTACAAGGATTTGCCGTCCGACGTGGAACCCGGCGATAAAATTCTGGTAAACAACGGACTCGTGTCGTTTGAAGTGACCGCCGTGGAAGGCACAGAAATAAAGTGCAAGGTGCTTATCGGCGGCGAACTGTCAGACCGCAAGAGCATGAGTTTCCCCGGCAAAACTCTTAAACAGGAATATTTAAGCGAGCAGGACAAACAGGATCTGCTGTTCGGCGTCGAAAACGGCGTGGACTTCATCGCGGCGTCGTTCGTGTCCAGAAGGCAGGACCTTATCGACCTTAAAGAATACCTCGCGTCTATCGGCGGCGAAAAAATAGACATAATCGCAAAAATAGAAAACCGCACGGGCATAGACAATATAGAAGAAATATGCCGCGAGTGCGAAGGCATAATGATAGGCAGAGGCGACCTCGGCGTGGAAATTCCGTTTACCGAACTCCCCGCCGTGCAGAAATTCATCATCACGAAGTGCCGTCTTCTGGGCAAGCGAGTCATAACCGCCACCGAAATGCTTGAATCGATGATTCACAATCCCCGCCCCACGCGTGCGGAAATTTCGGACGTGGCAAACGCCGTGTACGACGGGACCAGCGCGGTTATGCTGTCGGGCGAATCGGCAGCCGGCAAATACCCGGTAGAAACGGTTAAAACCATGGCTGCGATAGTCGAGGAAACCGAAAAGCACATCGATTACGTCGAACGCTTTCACGAAACGCCGTTCAAAATCAAAAACAAGCTGGACGCCATTTCACACGCCACGTGCGGCATGGCTATCGATATAAAGGCAAAAGCCATGGTCATCTCCTCCCGCTCCGGCATAACCGTGCGCATGGTGTCGCGTTTCCGCGCGCCCATGGACATAATAGGCATGGCTACCGACAAAAAAGTGTGGTATAAACTGGCTCTCTCCTGGGGCGTAACGCCGGTGATGAGCGAGCATTTCGATTCCACCGACGTACTGTTCTATCACGCGGCGAAAACGGCAAAAGCGCTGCTCGGACTGCAAAAAGGCGACGGAATAGTAGCCACCGCCGGCAACGTGGGCGGCGAATCGGGCAACACCGACACGATACGAATGATTACGATACAGTAAAAAGGCGTTATAAAAAAGCACGGAACGACAGCTCGCCCGTGCTTTTTTCATTTATCGTTGTACAATTCGTCGGTTTTCCACCTCGCGGGATTTTCATACACATACCTGAAAATCTCTTCATAATCGGCTCTGCCGCGCACTACGTGGTCGTAAAACGAACGCTGAAAAACTTTCTCTATCTCGTTTTTCGTGCTGTTGATTTCTTTCGTTATCCTGTATTTCAACCATCCCACTACGGAACAAATCGTAGGGGAGGGGTTCCCCCTCCCGCCACCGTCGGCGACGGACAATAACAAATGTATGTGATTGGGCATTATTACGTAACAATCAACGGCAACACCGGGATATTTTGCTGTTATTTCATTTATAAACTTATCGGTTATTTCACCGTATTCGGTAAGAATCGGGAGGGGGAACCCCTCCCCTACAACATTCGACCGCTCGCTTTCAATTATTTCGGACAAAACGTTCTTTCTGTTCTCGGTGCATATCGTAATGAAATACGCGCCGCACGTGGCGTAATCGAAATTTTTAAGTCGATGTTCTTTTCTCGAAGGCAACCGATTTCTCATCCTATTTCCCGGAGTATTCCTTTATTGCCGAGATAAGTTCGTCGTACGCCGAACGCGTTTTTTCAAGCAGCGGAGCGGCGCCGTCGAAGCTCTTTACTCGCAGAATTTCGGTTAAAGCCGCGGCGTTTTTGCCCAGTTCCGTAAAGCCGAGATTAAGCGCGACTCCTTTCAGCGTGTGAGCGGCGCGGAACGCACTTTCTACGTCGCCCGCCTTAAACGCGGAATCAAGCTCGCGCATGCTGCCGTCGGACAAAAAACGCACCGCAAAATGCGCAACCGTCGCCTCGGAACCCAGCCGCTTTACAACGCCGGGATAATCTCCGCCGGTTTTTTCGTAAATATTTTTAACGTCCATTATTTC
>CAKQJJ010000012.1 GCA_934247335.1 uncultured Clostridia bacterium
ATCACGTACTTTAAGTACGCTCATGCCTTGCAAAATCACCTGTTGCCCGAATCTGCACCACTCTTTGACAAATTTGCGTTCGACGCTCACGTGCTATTTGTAGGGCGGGGGCTTGCTCCCGCCGCATGCTTAAAATCGTACCGTTTAAAGCCTCGCCCTTCGGGAGAGGTGGCGGCGATAGCCGACGGAGAGGGTTGTAGGGACTTTCGTTCTCTCGACTGTGTGAATAGAACGTCGGCGGGAGCAAGCCCCCGCCCTACGGGATAAGGTCATTAGTGCAAACAAAACAACGTTATCCAATACGGAAATAAAATCGGTTTGCGCGTTTCTCTCTTGAACGCCGATACGCGACGTAAAATCAGAAAATTCACGCAAATTCGCGTCATAAATCAACTACCTTATAAGGAAATATCAATGGAAGGAAACGTAATTGCCACCAATAAAAAGGCGAGATTCGAATATTTCATAGAAGAAACTTACGAAGCCGGAATTACGCTCGTCGGTTGCGAAGTTAAGTCCGCGCGCGCCGGCAACGTCAATCTTGCCGACAGTTTTTGCTTTTTTGAAAACGGCGAGCTGTTGCTTAAAAATTGTTACGTTGCCGCTTACGAACAAGGTTCCTACAACAACGTGGACGTTCGCAGAGACCGCAAACTGCTTATGCACAAACAGGAGCTTCGCAGACTGTACGGAAAAATCAAAGAAAAAGGCTATACGCTCGTGCCGATAAAGTTATACTTTAAAAATTCGCTCGTAAAAGTCGAATTGGGGCTGGGCAAAGGCAAAAAATTGTACGATAAAAAGCAAACCACCCGCGAACGCGACGTAAAGCGCGCGGCGGAGCGCGATATAGCCGCAATGAAGCGCGGCGGTCGCATTAAGTAGTCGGAGGAAAATATGTCGGTTTTATACAGAAAATACCGTCCGGAAAAATTCGACGACGTAGTAGGTCAGTCAAACGTCACCGAGGCGCTTAAAAATCAGATAATCAAGGGCAGAATAGGTCACGCCTATCTGTTTACAGGCAGTCGCGGTACGGGAAAAACGACATGCGCGAAGATTTTCGCAAGAGCGATAAACTGCCTGTCGCCCGTAAACGGTTCGCCGTGCGGAAAATGCGAGGCGTGCCGCGAGCTTAAAAGCGCCGATTGCGTGGATATCATCGAAATGGACGCCGCTTCCAACAACGGCGTGGACGAAATCCGCGAAATCCGCGAAAAAGTCAAGTATGCGCCTGCGGTAGCCAAAAGAAAAGTGTATATAATCGACGAGGCGCACATGCTGACGGCGGGAGCGTTCAACGCGCTTCTGAAAACCCTCGAAGAGCCGCCCGAACACGTCGTGTTTATTCTGGCGACCACCGAAGCCAATAAATTGCCGGCAACCATTTTGTCGCGTTGTATGCGCTTCGATTTCCGTCTTATTCCCACCGACGAGATTTACGAACTGATCAAAAAAGTCTACGACGAGGAAGGCGCGAAGTACGAGGACGCGGCAGTGCGGCTTATCGCCAAAGCGGGAGAAGGTTCGGCGCGCGACGCGTTGTCGGTTGCCGACAGATGCCTTTCCGCCGGCGAAAAGGTCACGTACGAGGAAGTTGCCGACGTTTTAGGCGTCAGCGGCTGGGAAACCATGTCTGAGCTGCTTTCGGAAATAAACGACGGAAGCGTGGGGGCCGCGCTCGTTACTCTCGATAAACTTATTGCCACGGGTAAAAGCGTGGGACTTATAGGAAAAGAACTCACTTCTTACGCGCGCGACGTGCTTGCCGTGCGCTGCGGCGGAGAAAAATCGGTCGTTGCGGGCGAGGACAAGCTTGCGGCGCTCAAAGCCGATTCGGAAAAGTATTCCGCCGACCTTTTAGTGACGGTAATGAAAACTTTTTCGTCGCTGGACGCCACGCTTCGCTACTCGGTAAGTCCGAGAATTGTGCTCGAATGCGCGCTCGTGTCCGCTTGCAGGCTGCTCGGAAGCGATTATTCGGCGTTTGCCGAGCGACTTGCTCGTGCCGAGAAAAAGCTTGCCGAACTGGAAAAAAACGGCGTTACCGTCTCGTCTGCTCCCGCCGCGGGAGTAAAACCGAGCGAGCAAGCCGCCGCATTCCCGCGCGACGCGTTTTCGTGCTGGGGCAAAGTGGTTACATTCCTTCGTAAAAACGAAAGCATGGTGGTGTTTTCCACCGCAGGCGAGCAGGGGGATATCGAGCTTAAAGGCGACACGCTCACCGTTTACGCAAGCGATGACGACGCGTTTATGACGCTTAGCACGCCCGAAGCCGCCGAGGCTTTTTCCAGAGCCGCTCAGTCCGTTCATCCCGATCTTAAAATCGTCGTGGATAAGCGAACCGCAAAGGTGGATATGGACGACGAAATCGCGCGCATAAAGGCAATCGCAGGCAACGCAAAAATAAACGTAAATAAACGATAATCGCAAATAATCAAGTCAACAACCGCAGTTTTTGCGGATAAAAATAAAAAAATCTATAATTAAGGAGATATTGAATTATGGCATACGGCGGAAGAGGATTCGGAGGCGGAATGAACATGCAGGCGCTTATGAAACAGGCGCAGCAGATGCAGGAGCAACTTAAAAAAGCTCAGGACGAGCTGAAAGAAAGCGAGTTTATCGGCTCTGCCGGCGGCGGAATGGTAAACGTTACCGTATCCGGCGCAAAGGAAGTGCTGGCTGTTTCCATCAAGCCCGAAGCGGTCGATCCCGAAGATATCGAAATGCTGGAAGACCTTGTTACGGCGGCGGTCAACGATGCGCTAAATAAAGTAGCCGAAAAAGAACGCGAACTCATGCCCAATATGGGCGGACTGGGACTGTAATGAATCAGCCCGAATGTATAGAAAGGCTCGTAAACGAGCTGAGCAAACTGCCCGGCGTGGGCAAAAAAACCGCGCAGAGGTACGCGTACGCCGTCGTCGAATGGGATAAATCCGCGGCGGAAGCGCTGGCTCATGCGATACTCGAGGTTAAAGAGCGCGTCGGAAAATGCGAGGTGTGCGGAAATTATTCCGAAACGCCGGTTTGCGACATCTGCTTGAAGCGCGACAAAAGCGTTATCTGCGTCGTCAGCTACCCCAAAGACGTGCTTGCCATGGAGCGGGTTAGCGGATTTTCGGGCGTTTATCACGTGCTTGGCGGCGTTATAAGCCCCATCGACGGCGTGTTCGAGGACGACCTGAATATCGACGGTCTTATAAAAAGACTGGACGGCGTTCGGGAAGTCATTATCGCCACGAATCCGGACGTCAAGGGCGAGGCAACCGCGTACACGGTGGCTAAACGCGTTAAAGAAGCGGGCGTAAAAGTAACTCGCCTGGCTCAGGGCATAAGCATGGGCAGCGAAGTCGAATACGCCGACGAAGCCACGCTTTCGCGGGCTATTCAGTCGCGCGTCGAAATGTAAGAGGAAAATATCATGGATTTCAATAAAAGTATTTTTGAAAACAGAAAGTCGCTTTCCCGTCCGTTTATCGCGGCGCACAGAGGCGTAAGCGGGGCAAATATACCGTGCAACACGCTTCTGGCCCAGAAAATAGCGGTAAACGAAGGCGCGGACGTAGTGGAAATAGACGTTACCAAAAGTATGGACGGCGAATATTTCTGCTTTCATCCCGGCATGGAGCCGGTTTTTCTCAAATGCGGCAAGTATATCCCCGAAATGACCGCGGAAGAGGTTAAAAACACGCCGCTTCTCAACAACGACGAAGTTCCCACTCATTACAGAGTGCCGCTTCTTAAAGACGTTTTTGCTCTGCTTAAAGACAAAGTATATATAAACGTCGATAAGTATTGGGAGGACGTCGAGGGCATTACGCGCGTAATTCGCGAATGCGGAGTGGAAAAACAGGTAATAGTCAAAACGCCGATAGAGGACGATTTTTTTGAACAGGTGGAAAAATACGCGCCCGATTTTATGTACATGGGCATGGCTCGTCACACCGACGACGTTACCGACAGATTGCTGAAACGCAATATCAATTATATCGGAATAGAGACGCTGTTCGATAGTTTCGACGACGACGTGGCAAGCGAAAAGTACATTTCGTCCATGCACGAGAAAGGATTGCTCGTGTGGGGTAATTCGATATTGTACAACGAACGCGACGTAATTTCGGCGGGACTTACCGACGACGCTGCTCTCGAAAGCGGCGACGGCAGTTCGTGGAAAAAACTTGCCGCAATGAATTTCGACTTTATTCAGACCGACTGGGTTTTAGAAGTCGTAAACGCTCTTAAAAGCAAAAATTAACGCGAGCATAACCGATCGATACGGTTTTTCGCGATAAAAATTAAGGAGAACGTATGAAAATAATCGTAGCGGGCTGCGGAAACGTCGGCACCAACGTCGTTAAAAGTCTTGCCCGGGAAGGTCATTCGATAACCGCGATAGACGTCAGCGAGGACAAGCTGGAAGAGGTTGCCGACTATTACGACGCCACCGGAGTAAACGGAAGCGCGTCGCTTTTGCAAACGCTGAGAGACGCCGAGGCGGACAAAGCCGATTTGTTTATCGCGTCCATGACCTCGGACGAAATGAATATTCTGTGCTGCAATCTCGCAAAGTACGTGGGCGCAAAAGCCACGGCGGCGCGTCTTCGCAATCCCGACTATTCGGCTCAGGCTGAAGACATGATGAAAGCGCTGTCGCTTGATTTTTACGTCAACCCCGAGTACGAACTTGCCTGCGAAATAGCAAGAAAGCTGAAATATCCGGGAGCAGACGGCGTGGAAGATATAGTCCGCGGAAAAGCCGAGCTTATTACCGTTACTTTGCCCGAAAGCTGTCCGCTCGTGGGCAAAAAACTGATGGAAGCCATGTCGGTAAGCCGCGCTCAGGGGCTTGTATGCGTGGTGGAACGCGGAGATAAAGTGCTTATTCCCCGCGGTAATTTCGTGTTCGAGGCGGGCGACAAAATCAGCTTTGCCGCAACGCCCAAAAACAGCGGAATTTTCCTGCACGACATAGGCTTGTACCGCAATCCGCCGTCCAATATCGTAATCGTGGGCTGCGGAGCCACCGCTCACTATCTTGCCGAAGCGCTCGTAAAGATGAATATGCGCGTCAAAATCATGCATTCGTCGCAAGCCGAGTGCGAAAAATTAAAGCTCGAACTGCCCGATTCGGTTACCGTGGTGCACGGCAAAGCCACCGAAGAGGAAACTTTCGAGGAAGAAGGTCTTGCGAAAGCCGACGCGATAATTCTTCTCAACGACAACGACGAGGAGAACATTCTCGTTTCGCTTTTCGCGCGCACGTATAAAATTCCGATAATAATAACCAAAGTAAAAAACGAAACCAACCGCAGGCTGTTGCAGGAAGTGGATATGGGTACGGTTATGTCGCCCGACAGAACGGCTGCAACCATTCTCATCAAGTACGCCCGCGCGCTAAGCGTTTCGGGTAAACGCAGCAAGCTTATTAAGCTTTACAACATCGACGACAAAGCCGAAGCCGTAACTTTCAACGTCGGCGAGGAAAAGCGGATCGCAGGCAAAAAAGTGCGCGAAATCGCGTTCAAAAAGAGCATTTTGTGCGCGTGCATAGTGCGCGGCGGCGACATAATCATTCCTTACGGCGACACCGAAGTAAATTCGGGCGACCTTATCATGCTTGTGTCGGCAGATAAAAAGCTCACCACGCTCGAGGAAGCGCTTGAAAGATGAATTACCGCGTAGTTTTTTCAACGATAGGCAGAATATTGCTTATTTTAGCCTGCCTTCTTATAGTGCCGTTTGCGGTTGCGCTCGTGTACCGCGAAGGCGTGCGCGTATACCTCACTCACGGCGGAGTAATAATCTTTACCGCGGCGCTCGGCAAGGCTTTGTGTTCCATTCAGACGACCGAAACCAAAATGCACGCGCGCGACGGACTGGTTACCACCGGTCTTACCTGGATAATAATGTCGCTTATCTGCGCGCTTCCGCTGTTTATAAGCGGACAGGTTAGGTCCTATCTCGACGCGTTGTTCGAGATAGTTTCGGGCTTTACGACCACCGGTATGTCGGTAATCGACGATCCCGCGGCGCAACTTACGCACAGCATGCTGTTTTTGCGCAGTTTTACGCACTGGATAGGCGGCATGGGCGTGCTCGTGTTCGTGCTTGCGGTGCTGCCCGATTCCAATCCCACGGCGATACACCTTATGAAACAGGAATCGCCCGGACCTCAGGTTTCCAAGCTCGTGTCCAAAGTGCGCTCGTCGGCAATGATACTGTACGCAATTTACGTTGCGATGACGGTTATCATGATAATATTCCTGCTGTGCGGCGGAATGCCTTTCTTCGACAGCATAATCACGGCGTTCGGAACGGCGGGAACGGGAGGATTTTCGCTTCATCCCGACAGTATCGCGTACTATAACAGCACGTATATAGATATCGTGACAAGCGTGTTTATGCTGCTGTTCGGCGTGAATTTCAACGTCTACTACCTTATTCTCATAGGAAAGGGAAAAGAAGCGTTCAAGAGCGAAGAACTCAAAGTTTACGCGTGCATCGTGGGCGTCGCGGTTATTGCGATAACCTTAAACAGCATAAGCCTGTTCGGTTCGTTCGCAACCGCTCTCAATCAGGCGTTTTTCCACGTTTCGTCGATAATAACCACTACGGGCTATACGATAAGCGATATAAACAAGTATTCCAATTTCAGTAAAGCCGTGCTGATGCTGCTTATGTTCTCGGGCGCATGCTCGGGCTCGACCTGCGGCGGCGTAAAGATAATCCGCTCGATAATAGTAAGTAAATCGGTGCGCAACAACAGTAAATCGGTCATTTCGCCCCGAGAAGTCAATTTCGTAAAAGTTGACGGCAAAAGAATAGACGAGTCGATCGTGGGTCAGACCATGGCTTTTCTCGCAATCTACGTAATCGCAATCGCGCTTTCGACCGTGGTTATTTATGCGGGAGCGGGCAAAGCGATGGAAGAGGCTTTCTCGGTCGCGCTGTCGTCGGTAAGCAACATCGGCGCGCAGTTCAATCAGGCTTCTATTTCGCTGTACCCGTGGTATTGCAAAATAATCATGATATTCGATATGTTGTTGGGAAGACTGGAAGTTTTCCCGATAATCATGCTGTTCATGCCCAAAACCTGGCGTAAAGTGTAAAACTTATTTAATAATCGGATTTTAATTCAAAAAAAGGAAGGATAACAAAAACAATGAAATGGTGGCAGATTTATCTTATCGCGGTTGCCGTAATGAGCGTAATCTCGTTTATTCTGTATGCCGCGGATAAAGCTAAGGCAAAACAAAAGGCGTGGAGAACGCCCGAAAAAGTGCTTCTTTTAAGCTCGTTTTTACTGGGCGCGCTGGGCGGATACGCGGCAATGCTCATCTTCCGTCACAAAACCAAGCACTGGTATTTCCAGGTGGTAAACATCGCTTCGCTTGCAATTCAGATAGTGCTGTTTATCGTGCTTTTTAACCTCGGCTGAAAATATGCCGTAATCGTCGTATAAAAATCCCCTTAAAGGCATATGCTAACGCCGAACAAGGAGAATTACATACGATGAAGACAACCGGAATAGTACGAAGAGTGGACGACCTTGGCAGAATAGTCATTCCGAGGGAATACAGAAGAGCGTACGATATCGAAATAGGCGATCCGATGGAAATTTCCGCCGACGAAAACGGAACCATTTCCCTGCGCCGCGTAGATACCGCCGCCGATTATCGGAAAGCCGCTTCGGCGCTCGTTTGCTTTCTGTACGAGCGTTTCGGCTTTACCGCGCTGGTTTGCGACCGCAGGCGCTTTATCGAAGGCGCAGGCAAAAAGAAAAGCGTTTTTGCGGAAAAAGACATAAGCCGCGAAATTGCAAAAGTAATAAGCTCGTGCGAGTCGGAAAGCATAGTGCCGCGTGAAGCGTTAGGCGAATGCGCCGAGGACTTTCCGTACGGATACGCATGCCCGATACTGGGCGATCACGGAGCGGAAGGCGCGCTGGTAGCGCTTGCCGAACTGCCCGTTGGGGAGCCGCAAAAACAGTTTATCGAGCTTTCCGCAAGACTTATTGCAAACAATATGCAAAAATATTAGTAAAAACGCTTGCGTATATTTCCGTTTTGTGCTATAATAACAAGGATTTGTTCGGAAGAACGTATTTTTTTCGTGCAAAAAATATCGATGGCAAAAAAATAAGAGGTATATCATGAATAATATGTTGAATTTAATGGGCGTAGCTCAGTGGGTAACCGACTCGTTCCCGATAATCCGTATAGTACTGCTCGTTCTCACCGTGCTTTGCAGCGCAGTCGTAATCGTTCTCGCACTGGTTTCCCCCGTCGGAACCGAAGACGGCAACGTCATCACCGGAGGAGAGAACACCGATACTTTCTATTCGCAAAACAAGTCCAAAATGAACGAAGGACTGGTTAAAAAACTCATGATAGCTTTCAGTATAATCACTGCGGTGCTTATCGTGTTGTTCTACGTTACCGTCGTCATCTATCCGGCGGTCTGACGATTGAAAATCGATTATCTTAAAAGACGGGCGCAAAAAGAAGCGGCTCGTCTTTTTGTTTTTATATATGAGGTTTAATTATGAAGCTGAAAAAATCCGCCGCAAAGTCGGCTGAAAAGAAAAAAAAGTCCGCGCCGAAAAAATCCGCAATCGGAAAATCGGGTGCGGGGAAATCGGCAAAAAGCCCCAAAAAGACTTTCGCCGCAAAAAAGAAAACGGCAGCTTTTAAGAGCGCGCCCGGCAAAAAAACGAGGATGGGTTCAAAACGCGCTGCTTTCCCGAAGATTACAGAAGGTGCCATGAGAGGCAAAATAGACGGAACGGGCAAAAACTACGCCTTTTTCGTTCCCGACGACGGCAGCCCCGATTTGTTTATCGCGGGCGACAAGCTGCACGGCGCAATAGAAGGCGACGTAGTGGACGCGGTAGTTATATCGCACGTCAAAGAGGGCGGCGAGGGCGAAGTCGTAAATATTCTCGAAAGCCCCAACGAACAGTTCGTCGGTACGGTGGACGGAAGCGACGTCGTCCCCGATATTCACGGCATGCCCAAGCTGGTGCATATCTCGTCGCGTAATAAACTGCGCTGTAAAACGGGCGAAAAAGTTTTTGCTAAAATCATAGAACGCGGCGCCGAAAATTATTGCGTCATTCTGGAAAAACTAGGGCTTGCCGGCAACACCGACGCCGAGGTCATGAGCGTGATCCGCTCTTATCGGATAGAAGAAAATTTCCCGCCCGAAGTTATGGCGGAAGCCGATAAAATAGACGGCGTTATTACCGAAGAAGACAGAAAAGACCGCGAAGACTTCACTTCCGACACGGTAATCACGATCGACGGCGCTCATTCCAAGGACTTCGACGACGCGATTTGCGTCAAGCGTCTGCCGAGCGGCGGGTACAGACTGTACGTTCACATTGCAGACGTGACGCAGTACGTGCGCGAAGGCGGAGCAATAGACAAGTGCGCGTTCAATCGCGGCACAAGCGTATACTTTTCCGACCGCGTAATTCCGATGCTGCCCGAAAAACTGTGCAACGACGTTTGCTCGCTGGTGGAAGGCAAGGACAGGCTTGTTCTCTCGTGCATAATAGATTATTCCGCGGACGGCGAAGTTACCGCAAAGCGCGTTACGAAAGGCGTTATCCGTTCGTGCGCGCGCACGACTTACGACGAGATTTACGCGTTTATGCAGGGCGACGAGGCGATGAAAACCAAATACGCCCGCCTTGCCGACATGCTCGGAGCCGCCGAAGAATTGTATAAAATTCTGAATAAAAACCGCATGGATAACGGCTCGATCGAGTTCGATTTTATCGAAACCGAAATAGAAGTGGACGAAAAGGGCGAGGTCATCGACGTACGCGCGGTAGAGAGAAACGACGCGCACAAGCTTATCGAAGAGTTTATGCTTGCTGCAAACGCAGCGGTTGCGGCTACGTTCGACAAAATAAAACTGCCGTTCGTGTACCGCGTTCACGCCGCTCCGCCCGCCGAGAAACTGGAAAGCCTTATGGAACTGCTGGGCTCGGTCGGCATAACGCTTCCCGACGATCCCACGCCGTCGGACGTTGCCGAAATGTTGCAGAAAACCGACGAACGCTATCGCGATATGGTCAATATGGCAACGCTCCGTTCCATGTCCAAAGCCGAGTATAAAGCCACCAACGACGGGCATTACGGACTTAATTTTGCCGACTACTGCCACTTTACGTCGCCTATCCGTCGCTATCCCGATCTTGCCATTCACCGCATGATTAAAAAATATCTGGACGGCGAAGAAAACTTAAAGGCGCGTTACTCGGAATGGGTGAAAGAAGTGGGCAAACGTTCAAGCGAATGCGAGCGCCGCGCCGAGGAAGCCGAGCGCAAGGTGGACGACGTTCTCGTGGCAAAATACATGGCTCGCCACGTCGGAGAAATATATCCCGCCAAGATAAGCGGAGTTACCGAATGGGGAATTTTCGCCCGAATAGACAACGGAATAGAGGGCTGCATACGCATCGAAAAACTGCCCGGAGTCTATTCGTTTGACAAAAACAAGTTTATGCTGACGTGCGGAAAACGCTCGTTCAAATTGGGCGATCCGGTCGTTATAAAAGTGGACGACGTGACTGCGGGCAAAATCAATTTCTCGCTTGCCGCTTCCGCTTCGGGCGAAAACGCATAAAACTTTGACAAAAACGCACAATACCTCTTGTTTAACGAACATCGTTAACGGGAGGTATTTATGTTTAACTTTATTGCGTTGCTTTTAGGATTATATACGGCGCTGTGCCCGGTTCAGGCGGAAAAGCCCGCGGCAAAAATCGCCGCAAACCCCGCCGATAATCGCATCGTACGCACGCCGCCGAGAGCGGACGATCGGTCCGATCGCGAAAACGGCTATCGTGCCCGCTATTTCGACATGACCGATTACGAGCAGAACAAGCAAAATCTTGACGAAAAATATTCGAGAAGAAGCTATCTTCGCGAAAAAATGGCAAAGGAAATAGCAGATTTTCTCGCCGATTACGAGGAGTACGAAATTCTTATCCGCAATTATCGCCGCGAACTGTACGAAACCGGCAATCGTGCCGATATCGATAATCCGGCAAACGACGGGAATAATCAAAACCCTGCCGATAATTCGTCGGACGAGAACGGACGGAAAAACGGCAACGGCAGTTACGATAATTCGGGCAACTCTGCCGAAAACGGCAACTCGGAAAACGGCGGCAACCGCTCCGGAAACGACAACCGGACGGGCCACGGCGGACTTTCGACTCAGCCCGGAAAAGTATATATTCCCGCTCCGCCCGAAACAAATCGTCCGCGCCCTCTTATCCCCGGCGACGAAAACCGGGAAGATCCCGGCTCCGGACAAAAAGTTCCTTCCCCGTCCGATCCGGACGACGCGTATCTTATCCGCGACTGAATTTTGTGTAAGAGCAAACCGAAAAACCATTTCCGCCCGTACGAAAACGTTCGCGGCGGATTTTCGTTTTCGGTGAAAAAACGCGGCATAATGCGTGAAAATACTACAAAATCGGCAAAAATCCGATATTTTCGGGCGGTAAATGCGATATAAAAGCTTAAAATCGTTTGACATAATCGCGAGTTAGGTGTATAATTATATTAATAGAAACATTCGGACGTTCTTGCACCCGCAGGCTGCAAGGCGCTTATTTTATTGTCGCGGACGGTAAAGTAAGCCAAATTGTCCGTTAGTTTCGTTTTGCCGCGTATCGGGAAAAATTCCGATTTGCGTGCGAGGAGCAAAATCATGATTAAAATTACGGCTGCAAAAAAGCAGGAACTGACCGAAAGACTTAAATGGCTTGTCGACGAAGGCAGACGCGACGCCGTCGAAAAGATTAAGGAAGCGCGTTCTTTCGGCGACCTTTCGGAAAACTCCGAATACGACATCGCTCGCGAACATCAGCGTAAAGTAGAAGAGGAAATCAGCGAACTTACCAACGTTCTCGACGAAAAGAATCACGTTGTCATTGCTTTCAAGGATAGTTACGACCATGTGGAAGTGGGCTGTCAGGTAGTCATACAGGATATGAAAACGCAGGAGAAGAAAACCTTCAAACTGCTTGGCAAGTACGAAGCCGATCCGTACGCAACTCCCAAGATCATAAGCGACGAATCGCCTCTCGGAAAAGCGCTCGTCGGCAAAAAAGTGGGCGAACTTGCCAATTTTGAAATCAAGAATTCCAAAACCAAGTACAGAATTCTGTCCATTACAAGCGCACAGTAAAATTTTTATCACCCGAGGAGACGCACCGCGGTTTTTTGCCTTGCAGTAAAATAAGGACAAGCCGTCGTTCGTCCGCAACCAAAACGAGGATTTATGGATAATATAAACACGGAAAATCAGGTAAACGCGCCCGAACTCGACCTGGGCGAACAGATGAAAGTACGCCGCGAAAAACTGGCGCAGCTTAAAGAAAACGGAGCAAATCCGTACGAGAAAACCAAGTGGATTCGTTCGTGCGATTCGGACGCCGTCAAAAACGATTTCGCAGCGTTCGACGGCAAAGAAGTTTCGATTGCCGGCAGAATTATTTCTCGCAGAATCATGGGTAAGGCAAGCTTTGCTCATCTTCTCGACGAAAAGGGCGAACTTCAGATTTACGTCAAAATAGACAACGTCGGAGCGGAAAGCTACGAAGCCTGGAAAAAAACCACCGATATCGGCGATATCGTGGGCGTAAAAGGCACCGTTTTCATGACGCACAAGGGCGAAATTTCGGTTTCGGTAACCGAACTCGTTCTTCTCAGCAAGTCGCTTTTGCCGCTGCCCGAAAAATGGCACGGTCTTAAAGACAACGACCTTCGCTATCGTCAGCGCTACGTCGATCTCATCGCCAATCCGCAGGTTAAAAAGTGTTTCGAGACGAGAAGCAAAATCATTTCCGCAATCCGCGCTCTTCTGGATTCCAAGGGCTTTATCGAAGTGGAAACGCCCATGCTCAACACCATCCCGGGCGGAGCAAACGCGCGCCCGTTCATCACGCACCACAACACTCTGGACATCGATATGTACATGCGTATCGCGCCCGAGCTGTACTTGAAGCGCCTTATCGTCGGCGGTTTTGCCAAAGTTTACGAACTGGGCAAAATGTTCCGTAACGAAGGTATGGACATCAAGCATAACCCCGAGTTTACCATGATGGAACTCTATCAGGCGTACGCCGATTATCACGACATGATGGATATCACCGAAGAGATCTATCAGGCTGCAATCAAGGCTGCCGGAGTCGGCGACAAAATCGAGTACGAAGGTACCGAAATCGATCTCACGTCCCCGTGGGAACGCCTTACCATGCTTGACGCGATAAAGAAATACGTCGGCATCGACTACGACAAAATGAGCGTGGAGGACGCTTTTGCCGCAGCCAAAAACGCAGGCGTCGAAATAGACGAAAGCAAGAAAACGTGGGGCAACATCGTGTACGAAACTTTCGATCAGCTGGTTGAATGCAAGCTTATTCAGCCTGTATTCATCACCGACTATCCTGTGGAAGTCAGCCCGCTTGCAAAGCGCAGCGTGGAAGACCCCCGCATGACCTATCGTTTCGAGTTTTTCATCTACGCCCGCGAAATGGGCAACGCGTACAGCGAGCTTAACGATCCTATCGATCAGAAAGAGCGTTTCGAGCGTCAGGTAAAGCTGCGCGCTTCCGGCGACGACGAAGCTCAGATGATGGACGACGATTTCGTCACCGCGCTCGAATACGGTATGCCGCCGACAGGCGGACTGGGCATCGGCATCGATCGTATGATTATGCTGCTCACCGGCAGCTCGTCCATACGCGACGTAATGCTGTTCCCCACGATGAAACCCAAGAAATAAGGAATTTTACCAAAGCGGCGAGGCAAAATGGACAACAAAATAACCGGAGACAGAATAAAACAGCACATTCACTACGATTGGTATAAATACGGGGTGTTTGTGGTTTTGTGCGCTTTCGTTTTCTCGCTTGCATATACATGGTCCGGCAACTACCGGGCTTACGAAGAACTGGACGTTTTTATTACGTGTTACGACTTCATGGACGACGATTTTAAGTCCGACGCCCTCAAATATCTCAACGAAAATTGCGACAACAACATCGTTAAAGTCATCGGCTTGTCCGAAGTCAGCGCAATTTCCGGATCCTGGGGCGAGTCGTTGAATGCAATGGGCTTCAACGACAGGACTTCTTTTCTCATCTTGCCCGAAAGTCAGATGGATACGTATGCGTCCGGTTTTTTATGTATGTACTCGGTTGCAAGCGGCACGCATAATGCGGATACGGAAATCTGGAACGCCGTCATCCCCGACGAGCTGAAAGACTTTTACGCTCTGCCCGAAAATATCGACGAGTGCATAGATAAGCTTGCCGCAGCCAAAACCGACGACGAGCTGAAAACGGTTAAAGACGAGGTAAACGCAATAAACGAAAATCTGTACTTCGATAAGGGAAACCGCGGCACCGGCGTGTACGGCATAAGAGTGGACAACCTTGCCGATATCACGCGTATCCGTTTCAAAAGCACCAATCCCGCGCTGTATCCGGACGAAAAGTACTATCTCGTCATGCATTACAACAACCACAACAGCGGCTCGTACGGCTATACCAATAAAATCACCGGGCACTACGAAAGCTTTGCGTTCGTCAAGTTTTTCCTTACTCGTTACGGGGTGCCTCAGTGAGCATATTTTCGCAACTCGAAAAAACCGGCTGCGCGCTTAGTTTTCACACGCCCGGACATAAAGGCAAGCTCAATCCGCTTGACGGAACCGAGCTTGACGGCGCTTTCCCGCTCGATTGCATCGAAAGAGCGCAGGAAAAAGCGGCGGAGCATTACGGTGCAAAGCAAGTGAGATTTCTCGTAAACGGGTCCAGTATCGGCGTCAAAAGCATGATAATGGCGGTGGGCGGCGATATTATTGCGCCCGAAAACAGACATCCTTCGGTGGACGAGGGAGCGGAACTTGCCGGCATAAACGTGTACTACGTAAAAACGCGGGAAAGATTTTCGCTTCCCATGCCTATGACGGCGGAAGATATCGAAAAAGCGTACCTTGCTCATCCGTCGGTGAAAGCCGCGCTCGTAGTCAGCCCCGATTATTACGGGTTTGTAGCCGATCTTAAAAGCATTCGCGCTACGTGCGATAAACTTGGCATTTTCATGCTCGCGGACTCGGCTCACGGCGCGCATTTCGCAAGTCTGGACGAGACAGACGAAAACCCTGTTTTCCCCATTTCGGCAACGCGCATTGCCGACGCCTGCAATTTAAGCGCACACAAGACCATGCGCGCATATACGCAGTCGGCGTATCTTGCGATAAACGACGATAAATTGACCGATAAAATCGATCACGCGTTGAAACTTCTGGGAACGACCAGCCCGTCGTATATTCTGATGGGACAGCTGGAACGCGCAATCGAATACGAGCAGGAAAACGCCGGAAAGTACCGCGTTCTGCAAGAGATAATCAATAAAAACATAACCGGCAACAGGTTCGTTCGCGTTGCAAACGATGACCCGATGCGCGTTGTCGTAAGCTTTGATAAAAGCGGAATAAAAGGCGCCGAGGTTTACGAAAAACTGGCGGCTCGCGGAATATACGCCGAAAAATACGACGAGCATAACGTCGTGTTCATAGTGACGCTTTCCGACGACAAGGAAGACATAGTTTTACTGGGAGAAGAATTAAGAAGGATATGACGGGTAAATTCGTGACAATCGAAGGCTGCGAGGGCGTAGGAAAGTCCACGCAGGTCAGAAAATTAAAGGAATATCTCTCTTCACGCGGAATAGAGGCTGTTTTCACGCGCGAACCGGGCGGCACGCCTGTTTCCGAACAGATCCGCGAAGTTATATTAAATCCCGAAAATAAGGATATGGACGACGTTACCGAGCTTTTGCTTTACGTCGCGGCGCGCCGTCAGCACACTCAACGCTTTATTAAGCCCGAGCTTGAAAAAGGCAATATCGTGTTTTGTGACAGATTCGTCGATTCCACCACCGCGTATCAGGGCTACGCACGCGGACTGGGCGCCGAAAAAGTGGAGAGCCTCAACGCTCTTGCCGTCGGCGACGTAAAAATAGACCTTACGATTTTTCTCGATTTTCCGCCCGAAAAGGCGTTTGACCGCAAAGGCGGCAGAGATACCGGCGACAGGCTGGAAAACGAAAAAATGGAGTTCCACAAGCGCGTTTACGAAGGATTTTGCGCAATTGCCGCAAAGGAGCCGGAGCGAGTCGTTCGCCTCGACGCAAGCGGAAGCAAAGATCAGACGCACGAGAAAATAATCAAAACGCTTATAGAAAGAGGTATAATTCCCGCGGAGAACGACGCGCAATGAGATTTATTCGCGAGATAGCAAGCAATTTTCCTGTCGAAAAGGCGCTGGAAAAAATAAAACGCGGCAGTTTTTCGCACGCGTACGCGGTAGTGTCGGAGGACGATTACACGGCAAACGTAGTTTCGCTTCTCGTTACCGCCGCGATTTCGGGCGCGGATATCGAAAGACTGGCTGTCTGCGGTTACGGAGACGTGCGTACGTATCCGTCCGAGCGTGACAAAGTGCTGTCCGCGGACGTGGACGACGTTACGTCCACCGCGTATCTCACTCCCACCGAGCTTGACCAAAAGTTTTATATAATACGTAAAGCTTCCACCATGAACGAGAGCGCGCAGAACAAACTTTTGAAAACGCTGGAAGAAGCCCCTCCCAAAGTGGTGATAATACTGGAAATAACCTCGGTTTCGGCAATGCTGCCCACGGTGCTTTCCAGATGTAATCGGATAGAAGTCGCGCCCACGCCCGACGACAAAATGAGAACGGCGCTCGCACAGTACTACGGCGACCGCAATCTCGACCTTGCCGTGTCGCTTTCAAACGGATATTTCGGAATAGCGGAAAAGGTTTTGTCGGACGAGGAATACGCAAAAGACCTCGATCTCGCGGCGGAAACGCTGCTTTTCATGAAAACCAGTAAAAACATTCTGTCCTATTCCAAAAAATGGGCGGAACGCGCCGCAACCATGCCCGACGTCATCGACTGCGTGTCCCTGATTTTAGAGGACTGCGCTTCGGCATCGCTGGGACTATACGACCGAGTGCGCCTGAAAAGTCGTTTGCAGGACGTAAAAACGCTTGCCGCCGACTACGACGACGTGTGTTCGTCGCTCATTCAGCCGTATCTTTGGGACGCGAAAAGGAAATTATCACAGTATTGCTCGGCTCAGGTAATTGCCGATCAGTTGCTGTTCAAAATATTGGAGGTAAAGGCAAAATGCCGAAAATCATAGGAGTAAAGTTCAAAAAATCGCCCAAAATCTATTATTTTGAAGCGGGTGAGAACAAATATAAAGAAAATTGCGGAGTAATCGTGGAAACCGCGCGCGGCGTCGAGTTCGGCGAAGTGAAGATTATGCCCACCGAGGTGTCCGAAGACAAAGTGGTTCAGCCGCTTAAACCGGTTATTCGCGTGGCAAACGAAAAGGACTACGCAACCGAAGCCAGAAACGCCAAAAAGCGCGACGAAGTGTATCCGCTTATCGAAAAGAAAATTCAGGAAAGCAAGCTTAAAATGCGGCTCAGCGACGTCGAATACACGTTTGACGGCAGCAGACTGGTAATATATTTCACCGCCGACAACCGCATAGATTTCCGTGACCTTGTAAAAGACCTGGCGTCCACTTTCCACACGCGTATCGAGTTGCGCCAGATAGGCTCGCGCGACGAATGCAAAATGCTGGGCGGCATTGCGCCTTGCGGAAGAGCGTGCTGTTGCAGCGACCATATTTCCGAATTCGCTCACGTTTCGATAAAAATGGCGAAAACGCAGAATTTGTCGCTCAATCCGCAGAAAATCAGCGGTCTTTGCGGCAGACTCATGTGCTGCCTCGCCTACGAAAACGAGTACTACGCCGAAGTCAACAAACATATGCCAAAGCTTGGCAGTTTCGTCAAAACTCAGAAGGACGGCTCGGGTATAGCCGATTCGATAAATCAGCTTAAAGACACCGTAAC
>CAKQJJ010000013.1 GCA_934247335.1 uncultured Clostridia bacterium
GAATAATTTCTTTCTTGAATTCACAAACGAAAGCGGAAATATTCGTTCCGAAAAACGACGGCAAATTGCCCGCGCTGTCGGCGGACAGAAGCGTGTTTACCACGTATTACGAAATGCTGAAAAAGAACGGCAACGCCGAATTTAAGAATTTTACGGCGTTTTATAAAAAATTAAAGAAAGAATTTCCTGCGTGCGATTATGCGCAATTGGTTTTCTGTGCGGCAGTATTCGAGGAAGTGGGCATAATTAACATAACCAGAGAGCCGTTCGGCATTACAGTCAACAAGGTGAAAGCCGATCTCAATAATTCAAAATTATACGTTCGCGTAAAGGAGGAAAACAACCGTGCCGGATGTTGACATAAGACAAAAGTTTAATCAATATTATTCGCCCGATCAGGTCGCCGTTCTCAATAAAGCACTTGATTATGCAACCAAAATGCACGACGGTCAAAAACGCGAATCCGGCGAGCCTTATATTATTCACCCGATTGCCGTCGCAAACATTCTCATCGATCTGGGACTCGATTACAGCGCGGTATCCGCGGCGCTTCTTCACGATTGCGTTGAAGACACACCCGCAACTCCCGAAGATATCAAAAACTTGTTCGGAGACGAAATTGCCGAGCTGGTTGCAGGCGTAACGAAATTAAAAAAGCTGGCTTTTAAGTCCAAAGAAGAAGAACAGGCGGAAAACTTCCGAAGAATGTTCTTTGCTATTGCGAAAGATATCCGCGTTTTGATCATTAAAATCGCGGACAGATTGCACAATATGCGCACTATTGCAAGCTTGTCGCGCGAGCGCCAGGTGGCAATGGCAACCGAAACGCTGGAAATTTTTGCTCCGCTTGCATCTCGTCTGGGCTTGAGCTATTTTAAGTGCGAGCTTGAAGATTTGTGCCTTAAAGTGCTTCATCCTGCGGCATACGAACAGCTTGTAAACGAAATTACGTTGAAGCGTTCGGAGCGCCAGGATCTCGTCAACACGATTTGCGAAAGACTTACGACACTGTTGAAAGAATTGAATATAAAGGGTGAAGTCAGCGGCAGACCGAAGCATTTTTACAGCATTTACCGCAAAATGACTACGCAGAACAAAACGTTCGATCAGATTTACGATCTCACCGCCGTGCGAGTTATCGTTGAAAACGTAAAGGACTGTTACGAAGTTTTGGGCATGATTCATACTATCTGGAAGCCTATTCCGGGCAGATTTAAGGATTATATAGCCGTTCCCAAACCCAACAATTACCAGTCGTTACACACGACCGTCATGACTACGTTCGGAATGCCTTTTGAAATTCAGATCCGCACGTACGAAATGCATAAAATAGCCGAGTACGGTATAGCCGCTCACTGGAAATATAAGGAGCATCGCGGCGCAGAGAACAATGAGCTGGATGAAAAACTCGAGTGGCTTCGCGGCGTTATGGACGTGCAGAGCAGCGAAAATTCTTCGCCGCAGGAATTTTATGAATCGCTTAAATTCGATTTGTATTCCGGTCAGGTTTTTGTGTTTACGCCTCGCGGAGACGTTATAAATCTGCCCGAAGGCTCCAATCCTATCGATTTTGCCTACAATCTGCACTCGGAGATAGGAAATAAGTGCATCGGGGCGAAAATAAACAATAAAATGGTTCCGCTCGAAACCAAACTCGAAACCGGCGACTACGTGGAGATTATTACTTCGCCGCTTAGAATAGTAAAAACGTCGCAAGCCAAAAGTAAAATCAAGGCGTTTTTCAAGAAAGAGCTTAAAGAAGAAAATATCCGTAAAGGCAAAGACATGCTGGAACATGAAGCGAAAATCAGGGGCTACAATCTCGGAACGCTCATGCAGCCCAAGTGGCTTGACGTTATTATGGCGCGCTATTCGATATCTTCGGTTGACGACTTGTATGCGTCTGTGGGATACGGCGGCTTTACCGTCAACCAGATACTGTCCAAGCTTATCGATTTCTACAAGAAAGAAGAAAAAGCACATGCCCCGGTTAAGCCGACTTACAGCGTAAAAAGCAGCAATACTTCCGGTATTATCGTTAAAGGACACGACGATTTGCTTGTACGTATTTCACGTTGTTGCAACCCTGTCCCGGGCGACGACATCGTGGGCTTTATTTCGAGAGGCAGAGGTATTGCCATTCACCGCGTGGGCTGTTCAAACCTTAAAAACGTTGAGCCGTTCCGCCTTATCGAAGCACATTGGGAAGGTGAAAAGGCTTCATCGTTTATCGTTGCGGTTCAGGTCGAGGGCAAAGACAGCAACGGTTTGCTTGCTCGTATCACGACGACTATCAGCGATATGAACCTTACCATGACTAGTCTGGTTGCCAGAATGGACAAAAACAACAACGTTATCGTAAATTTTTCGATAAGAGTAAATAAAATTGAGGAATTCGAGAGATTGCAGAAAAAGATTGAACAGATTCCGTCGGTAGATAAAGTATTCAGGAGTAACGGGCAATAATGGATATATCTAAAATTAAAACCGGTATTGTCGAAACCAATACGTACTTCATTGGTGACGGAAACGGGAATTGCATTATTATTGATCCGGGCGACGATATAAAAGCTATATTTGAATATCTCGATGAGAACAATCTGAAATGCAAATTTATTTTGTTGACGCACGCTCATTTCGATCATTGTAATGCGGCACGAGCTCTTCAACTTACCGGAGCCAAGGTTTACATGCATAAAAAGGACTACGCGCTTGTGAAAAGCGAAGATAATCTTGCGTCAAAGTTCGGCGTCGCGTTCAATAAGTTCAAACCCGATGACTACGTATCCGATAATCAAAAGCTTAGCTTGCTTGGTATAGATATAACGGTTATGCACACGCCGGGACATACGGCGGGCAGCTGTTGTTATCTTCTGGACAATATTATGTTTTCGGGCGATACGTTGATGCGATTGTCGCGCGGAAGAACCGATTTCCCGAGCGGAAGCGAAAGCGCAATGGAGCAATCACTTAAAAGATTGGCGGCGCTGGACAAAAATTATACGATTTTCCCCGGACATTACGCGCCTACCAATCTCGATTTTGAAAAGAAAAACAATCCGTATGTACAATTTTAAAACCAACTATATTCCGTCGGGTGAAATAGAAGACGAAGTCCGCATGTTTTCGCGATTTATTCCGGACGGAACCGATATCGAGCATGAAAATCGGATTAACGGAGATTTAAGCGAAAACGCAGTTTTCATTAACCAAAAGAAATACGTTTTTTCGGATAAAATATCGACGGCAGCGGATGACGAACTTGCCTATAAAAGGGAAGTAAAGCGTTTTGCAAAGACCGCCGTGTATAAAGCGCTGAAAGATAACACGAAAGCAGTTATGCCGTGGGGAAGTTTAACAGGCATTCGCCCCACAAAGCTTGCGTACGAATATCTTACTTGCGGCGGAAGTATTGAAAATCTGTCGGACTACATGGTAAAAAAATACGATATTTCGCCTAAAAAAGCTGAAATATTGCAAAATATAATACTATGTCAGACAGAGTACTTGGTAAATCCCGATCAATACGTCAACTTGTACGTACACATTCCTTTTTGCGCGACGAAATGCGTGTATTGCGCGTTTATAACTCACGTCGTGGATAAAAGTAAAAAGCTTATCGTTCCATACACAGACTGCCTGATTAAAGAAATCGAGCAGTCGATAGAGCTTATACGAAACAGTGGGAAGAAAATTTATTCAATTTACGTCGGAGGCGGAACGCCTACGGCTCTGCCCGACGATTGCTTTGAAAAAGTGATAAAAGCTTTGTCCGGATTTAACGTTGAATTTACGTGCGAGGCCGGGCGCCCGGACACGATAACCAAAGAAAAAGCCGAAATAATGAAAAAGTACGGCGTGACCCGCGTTTGCGTAAATCCGCAGTCGCTGTGCGATCGTACGCTTGAAAAAATAGGAAGAAAACATACTTCCGCCGATTTTTTCGAGGCGTATAAGCTTATCGAAAGCTACGGATTCGATATTAACGTAGATCTGATAGCCGGACTTTGCGACGAGGACGAAAACACTTTTCTCTCGTCCGTAAAAAAGATTGCGGAGTTAAAACCCGGAAACGTCACCGTTCATACGCTCAGCGTTAAAAACGGTTCGGCGCTCAAAAACGAAAGCGGAGAGGTGAAAAACGCCGACGTGGAAAAAATGGTAAGCGACGCGTACGACCTTCTTACCGGTTGCGGATATATGCCGTACTATCTGTACAGGCAAAAAAATATGCTGGGAAACCTCGAAAACATCGGATACAGTCTTCCCGGCAAAATATGCGCCAACAACGTAACGACGATGGAAGAAACGCTGTCGGTGGTTGCCTGCGGAGCCGGCGCCATATCCAAACGTATTTTTCCCAAGGGCAGGATAGAAAGGCTTGCAAATCTTCGCGACGCCGCTTTATATATAGAACAAGAAGACGAAAGACTGAAAAAGAAAATAGATTTCTTTACGAAACAAGCGTAAAACAGTTTACTTTTTATTTAAGTTTTGCTATAATATAAAGCGTACCTCGGCCTCCTCGGGTTTCGGGATTATTCCGTCCGTCTACTCAGGTCCGTGGCGAATCAATATTTTTAACGGAGGTTCATTGACAATGGACAACAATTGGAAGAGCGAAATTATCGCACAGTATGCAACTCACGAAGGAGATACCGGCAGCCCCGAAGTTCAGGTGGCTCTGCTTACGTATCGTATCAACCATCTTACCGATCACTTAAAGACTCACGCAAAGGATTTCCATTCCAGAAGAGGTCTTCTGCAGATGGTAGGCGCAAGAAGAAGCCTGCTCAACTACCTCAAAGAAATCGATATCGAAAGATACAGAAATCTCGTTGCAAAGCTTGAAATCAGAAAGTAAGTAATTTTTTCAAGGGCATAATATTTTTTATTATGCCCTTGTTTTAATACGAGCGCCGGTCAGAGAAGGTCGGCGACTCTACGGAGGTTTTATATGAAGGACGCAAAAATTTTCAAAACTACTATCGGAGGCAGAGAAGTTACCGTCGAAACCGGCAAATACGCCGAACAGGCTAACGGCTCGTGCTTCGTCCGTTGCGGAGACACCGTCGTCATGGTAAACGTTACCATGTCCGAAACGCCTCGTCCCGGAATGGATTTCTTCCCGCTTAGCGTGGATTATGAAGAAAAAATGTACGCAATGGGCAAAATACCCGGAGGCTTCAAAAAGCGCGAAGGCAGAGCAAGCGACAAAGCTATCCTCACTTCCCGTCTTATCGACCGTCCGCTCCGCCCGTTGTTCCCCAAGGGAATTTTCAACGACGTGTGCGTAATCGCAACCGCTCTTTCGGTTGACACCAACATTCCGCCGGAAGTTTACGCAATGCTCGGTTCGAGTATCGCGCTTTCGATCTCGGATATCCCGTTTGCAGGACCCACCGGTTCGGTCGTAGTGGGATACGTTGACGGCGAATACGTCATCAACCCCGATCTCGAACAGAAAGCTAAGAGCGCAATGCACGTTTACGTAAGCGGCACCGCAGACGCCATCATGATGGTAGAAGCAGGCGCAAACGAAGAGGACGCCGTAGTAGAGCAGTACTTCGGCAAAGGCGAATGTCTGCCCGAGTTGTACGAAAAGGCAAACAAAACCGACGATCTCATCGGCGAAAAGGAAGAATTCTGCTTTCATCCGCGCCTTGGGTATCTTACGTCCTGTCCCGACAGCGTGGGCACCGGCATGCACGCAAGCGTAACGTTGTTTCTTCCGGCATTGGTGCTTACCAAAAGCCTGCAAAGCTGCGCGTCGTCCGTGTCGAGGCTTAACATTTCGATAAGCAGCGTGTACGACGACAGCGTGGAAGCCTATCTGTTTACGGTTACCAATCAGCAGACGCTGGGACTTAGCGAAGCCGAGATAATCGACCTCGTGGAAAAAGCCGTAAATCACCTCATCGAGGCGGAAGAGCGCGCGAGAAAAATGCTTAAAATATCTTCCGAATCGCAGGTCCGCGACAAGTCCATGCGTGCGTTCGGAATAATGAAAAACGCGTACGCAATGCCCGCAACCGAAATGGTGGAGCTTTTCTCCTGGGTGAAACTGGGCGCGTATTACGGATACGTATCCGTGGATACGGACAAAGCCGAGCAGCTCGTGAAAAAGCTTATGCCGGCTGCAATCGCGGAAGTCGGAGCGGAAAACGAGGACGTGTACCGCGCCGAGCTGTTAAGAAAAGAATTAAATTAAACCGTAGATTTTTCGGGCGGACGAGGTTCGGAAAATCGAAAACGATCTTTAAATTACACTTATAAAGGAGGTATTAATTATGAGATTACCCTATACCGAAAATGCAAAAGCGGCACTTATTACCGCAGAAAAAGTGGCGGGAGCATACGGAAGCGGAGCTATCGGAACCGAACATATTCTGTACGGTCTGGTTGCCACCGAACGCTGCACCGCAAGCAGAATATTACGTAAATACGGCGTGGATACGTCCAATTTCGACGGCGAGTACATGACTATGTCGGGCGGATTTATGGAAAGCCACAGCTTTACTTCGGGCGCGGCGAACGCGCTTGTTAACGCCGAGCGTCTTGCAATGAAGTTTGGCAAAAAAGTAGTGGGTACCGAACAGATTCTGTACTGTCTGCTGCTCGATCCGTCCAGCGCTGCGGGCGCAATTCTCGGCAATCTCGGCGTAAATCAGGACGCTATCCTCGGCGATCTCGAGGGCTACGTCAGCGGCGAGAAGAGAAGCGAAGCCGAAGGCGGCGAAGGCGGCGACGACAAGCAGCTTCCCACCGAGCTTGGCGATCTTGGCATCGACCTTACCAAAAAGGCGCGCGAAAACAAACTGGATCCCATCATCGGCAGAAAAGAAGAAATCGAACGTATAATTCAGATTCTCTGCCGTAAAACCAAAAACAACCCCGTGCTTATAGGCGAGCCGGGCGTAGGCAAGAGCGCGGTTGTCGAAGGACTTGCCCGCGCAATAGTCGAAGGCAACGTGCCTGAACTTCTTAAAAACAAAATGGTGTTCGCGCTCGATATAGGTTCGCTGGTCGCAGGAACCAAGTACCGCGGCGCACTGGAAGAAAAACTCAAAGGCGCGATTGACCTCATCCGCAAGCAGGGCAACATAATCGTGTTTATCGACGAATTGCACACGCTTGCGCAAGCGGGCAGCAAAGAGGGCGAGGTTTCGCCTGCGGATATCTTAAAGCCTTATCTCGCGCGCGGCGAACTGCAAACCATCGGCGCCACCACCACCGAAGAATATCGTAAATTCATCGAAAAGGACAAGGCGCTCGAACGTCGTTTCCAGCCTATTATAGTCGCGCCCCCGTCGGTTGACGACACCATCGAAATTCTAAAAGGTCTTAAAGAAAATTACGAGGCGTTCCACAAAGTCAAGATAAGCGACGACGCCATAGTTGCGGCTGCAAAACTGTCCGACAGATATATAACCGACAGATTCCTGCCCGATAAAGCCATCGACCTTATCGACGAGGCGATGAGCCGCGTTAAAGTTTCGTCCACAACCGTGCCCGAAAGTTTCAAACAGCAGCAGGAAAAACTTGAAAACATCAAGGCTTGCCTCGAAGAAGCGGTAAAGGCTCAGGACTTTGAAAAAGCCGGTCAGCTCAAACGCGAACGCGACGAGCTTACTTCGCGCATGTCCGACGAAAAAGTCAACTGGGCAAAAGCCAACGAGCAGCAGGTGCGCTCGATAACCGCCGACGATATTGCCGAAATCGTGTCCAAATGGACCAAAATTCCGGTAAACAAACTCAACGAAACCGAGTCTGACAGACTTATGAAGCTGGAAGAAATTCTGCACAAGCGCGTAATCGGTCAGGACGAAGCCATAAAGAGCGTTTCCCGCGCAATAAGAAGAGCAAGAGCCGGACTTAAAGATCCGTCCCGCCCGATAGGATCGTTCCTGTTCCTCGGTCCTACCGGCGTTGGCAAAACCGAGCTTACCAAAGCGCTCAGCGAAGCCATGTTCGACGACGAGAACGCCATCATAAGACTGGATATGTCCGAGTATATGGAATCGCACTCGGTGTCCAAGCTCATCGGCGCACCGCCCGGATATGTGGGATTTGACGACGGCGGACAGCTTACCGAACAGGTTCGTCGTAAACCTTATTCAGTAGTGTTGTTCGACGAAATCGAAAAGGCTCATCCCGACGTTTACAACATTATGTTGCAGATTCTCGACGACGGCAGACTTACCGACGGTCAGGGCAGAACGGTGGACTTCAAAAACACCATCATCATCATGACCAGTAACGTGGGCGTTGCCGAACTTAAAAGCAATCGTCAGGCGCTCGGATTCTCGGAGGGCAACCCCGCCGAAATCAACAAGTCCACCGACGAAGTGCTCGGAGCGGCTCTCAAACGTCACTTCAAGCCCGAATTCCTCAACAGAATCGACGTCATTTGCTTCTTCCATTCGCTCACCGCGGACGAAATCAAGCAGATTGCCGGCATTCTCATCAGAAAATTCGAGAAAACGCTTAAAGAACGCAACATCACGCTTCAGATTTCCGACGCCGCTATGGATTATATCGTCAAACAGGGCTACGACATCGAATACGGCGCGCGTCCTTTGAGAAGAGTTATCGAACAGAAACTCGAAGACAATATCGCCGAGGGCATTATCGACCGCAGCATAACCGACAACAGCACCGTTTCCGTTGACTTCGACGGCGAAGGCATCACGATCAACGGCAAGCGCGGTCTGTAATAAAAATCGCCGAGGGTAAGCGCGGCTACGCCGAATATAACCGTTGCAAAGCCGTTGCGGTAATGAAAATATCGATGGATATCGGCGAAAATATTACCGCGGCAAAACGTGGGTAACGGCGAAATAATGCCCGACCTGCCTTCCGCCACGGCATAAAAACGACAATTCTTTTAATATTCTCCTTGCACGAAGGACGGGTTAGCCCAAACGCTTCCCGCCCTTTGTTTTTTTATAACAAAACCTATTGACAATCCGAAATTCATATGGTATAATTATCGTATAAAAGAACCTTAAAACAAAATTTACGGGGGGGGATGAACACGAAATATATCGCAAAATAACTTATTCGTTAGTCACAAAAACCGACCGAGGAGTAAAAAAGGAGTGCTCTTATGAAAGAATTTAAGAAAAATTGGCTTATTGTGATGTGTATTTGTCTGGTAGCATTTTGTGGACTTATGATGTCGGGAAATTCAAGCACTGCCGTTAAAGCGGAAGATACCGATATCGAAATCGAACGGGAAATAAAAACGAAAAACAATGAAGACGAACTAAGCCCAATGGCGTCGACAAACGTTACGAGTACGGCAGGACGAATAACTTGGCGATATAAAGATTCAAACGACGTAAAACCGCTTCGTACGGTTAAAGTCGAGATATGTAAGAAAAGCGGGTCAAGCTATACTGTGCTTGGTACCGTGTATACCAATACCAACGGATATTACAGCTTGGATTCGCATCAATCGGTCTCATCGGATAATATTGTTTTACGAATTTATCCCGAAAGCGTATTTTGCAAGGTGTATTCGTATGCAGGGTCGTCGGCGACGGCTTATGTGCGCGAAGTGTCTGCGGGTACGGTAAGCGGCAATAAAAAAACGATAAATTATAGCGCGATTATATGTAATGCCGAAGATGATGATATCGCAACATGCTCAATATATGCAGATATTAATAAAATGTATTTTGATAATGCGTTAATGGCACAGCAATTGATCAATTTTTCCGGCAGATATGTCAAAGAGATACATGGGCAAAACCTTAATAAGATCAATGTCTACTATCCACATAATAATCCCGATAGTAATGGTAGTTTTTATAAGTCAAGAAGTATAAATTTGAAATTTTCGACACATCGCTGGCTTGACCAGAATGGAATAGATACTGTTATGCACGAATACGGTCATTATATAGCCGGCTCGTTAAATTTAGCTAATTTAATAGGCGGTTATCATGGCACCAATGTTTATGATGACAATTTAATGACAGCCAAAAAATTAACTAAAAGCGAAGCGTTGAGACTTGCCTGGAGCGAGGGCATTGCAACGTATTTTTCGGAAGCAGCACAGCATTATTACAAAAACGAGGCGGTAGACTGGGCGACGACTTTTGCGGAAAAGCATAATTCGGTAAAGAAACCTCCGTTTGGCTATGGAGAGATGGGGGAAGATACAACTATCGGCGTTTTAACTGCTTTATGTGGCTTTAATGAAGAATATATCGATTTAGGGTTGGGGGACAAAAAAACATTAAACATCATTAAAGAGTTTGTTGCAAGTGATTATGGGAAAACAAATGAAAACAAACACCTGGCGCAATTTGTTAAATTCCTTTATGCAAAGAATTATATAGATAAAGAAGCGTTGGGATATGTTTTAACAGAATATGAAGCTGCTCCGCTTATTAAAAACGTAGAAAGGAACGGTAATAATTTGACTGTTACTTTCATCGCAAACGGAGGAAGCGAAAATATTAAAAATAATATGTTTGATATTGTATTGTATGACGGGAATGGGAAAGAAATACTTCGTAAAAATAATGTAAACAGCACAAGTGAAGATGTAACTGAAAAAATTAGTGGACAAAGATTAGGTAACTTATATGAAAAACATGAATGTGTTATTAGTTTATCGGGAGTAAATTTTGAAGGGAATACATTTTCCGTTTCTGTGATTGGATACCAGACCGAACTCGGAGTAAACAGTGGTGGGTATTATTCACGTTTTTATACCGTTGAATGTTCACCTGTCGGTGAGTACATTGATGTCGGGTATAGTATTGGCGATGAGAAGTATTGCGAATTTGTCGATTTATGGGAAACGAACGGAAGTAACGAATATTATTTGTATTTTCCGACCAGCGGAAGATACACGATACAAACGTTGGGAATGACGGCTAATCAAATAGCATTGTATAATGTTTCTAACGATGAGCAAATTGCATCGGCAAACGGTAACGGATATTTGTGTAATTCTTTAATTGTTGTTGACGTATATAATTCACAAGACTATAAGTTGGTCGTTACACATAATTGTAACACAAACAATTTGACTTACTCTGTCGTAAGAGAGCAAAAACGAAATATAAAAGTCGTTATTACACCGTCCGAAACAGCCGAAAATAATCAATCGGCAAGTGGCATATATTCTTATCACTACCCCGATGTCGAAACGATACTAAGCATTGCTCAGTATAAAAAGACCAATATGTTTACGCTAAGCGTGGAAAACGGCGGTATGACAAAAATTAAAACAAACACGTACGGAGATCATTACGATACGTGCTTATATTTGGCAAACGTATATTCCATGTTTGATGCAACAATTGCGGATAGTTTGGATAGCAACTATTCGGCAAAAATTAATCAAGTATTGTTTTCGAGACGAGAATATTTATTAGTAAATTCGTTATATAATCTTAATTTGCTTAACTACAGTTTTGCAATAGATATTTCGCAATAGAAGGAGACGTGATTTTATGAAAAAATTCGTGAAAATATTGACTGTTATTTTAAGCGGAATGCTTGTTTTCTCGCTATTCGGCTGCAAGCCTGCGAGCGAAGACACTCCCGCCCCCGAACCGGATCCTTCGCAACCCAAACTTACAATCGTGTCCGACTACGATCATAGCGGCACATACGACGGAATAGGTTTATACGTCTGGTGTTATCGCAATTATGTGAAAATCGGTGTGACTGTCGACGCGGCGTTTGCGTATGCGGTAAGCGGAGCAACGTATCACTTTTGTTATGCGATTACGGAAGTAAACTCCGACGGAGAAGAAACGACAAAATCGGGTGTGACGCCGGAAAAAGATTTTGACAGATTATGGGGCGACTATTCGACCATAGAAGATCGAAGAAAGCCTTATCGCCATACGGGCGTTCCGATTCAGTGCATTATTAAACTGTTGCGTGACGGAGAAAAGACTGCCGACGACGAAAACGGTTTGTATCTTGAAGAGGCACAAGGCACTATTGCTTTGGAATTCAATCTGAACGCAAACGGAAACGATTATACGCACAGAGTAATGGTCGATTACAGCGTTGTTGACAACGAGATAGAATACAAACAGCTTAACGAATGGTCGGATTATCTGCTCGATAAAACCCTTGATAATCTGAAGTCGACCGAGGGCGAAAGCGCAATGAGCTCTGTTTTGGATCCCATAGCCGCCACCATGAGAAGACAGAACTACTATCGGCAGGAAATGAATGCCGGTAAGGGATTCTTTAACTGGTGGTATTGGTTTTCGCAAACAGGTGCAACGCAGCCTGATATGATTTTGTCGGTAAACGGATTTTCGGGCTATTTCGATCCGAGTTCGCCTTTAACCGATTTATATATCGGGTTTGGATGCACTCGCCCTGCTTACGTTCTATGGGCTCCAAACGATGAGTTCCCGAAAAATTTCGCTTCGCTCGTTATAACCACTCGAGCTACGGACGAAAACGGCAACGTGACGGAAGAGAAAAGCCGCAACGCGCTCGATTTTACCGTTGCAGATAAACGCAATCACATCGGGTGGGCATATGAGCGAGCTCTGAGAATGAACGAACGTCGCGGAGTGGTAAAGGAAGACGATTTTATCGGGGAACAGGGGGAAATAGAGTTCAAACTCGTGCTTTCCGATCCCGAAAGATGGGAAGAAATAAAAGAAACTAAATATCCGGTTATGTACTATCAAAAGAAAGACGGAAAAACGTATATCGGTTTAAGCAGACAGGGACTGGGAGAATAAATGCCACGCTTTTGAAAATTTTTCGCAAGTAAAATCGCATAAAAGCAGAGAAAAGTATTTTTGAGGCAATTAAACCGACAATTCCTCCTTATTTTCTCCTCGGCAAAGGACGGGCTAGCCCAAACGCTTCCCGCCCTTTGTTTTTTAATGATATTAAAATATTAAGGAATGCCTGCGATATGATTTCAATCGAGTTTGAGATTTTCGGCAAGAAATGCGGGCGTATCGATAAATTCGCTGGGCTTGATTTTCAGCCCGTCTGCAAGCATAATTATGGTTTTAAGAGATATTCCCTTGGTTCTTCTCTGCATAATGCTTTTGATAGTCGGAAACGGAACTCCGCTGAGTTGAGCGAGTTTGTATTGCGTTAAATTGCGCTCTTCCATAAGAGAACAAAGTCTTTCCACGACGACATCGTTAATAGTTTTCATTTTCTTTTCCTTTAAGAGTAGTTGTTCATTTATTAGTCTACTCTATCCGGAATAAAATATTAGGATGATGTATCATTCAAATAGTTGACATATCATCCTAAATGAGATATAATATGATTGTTGATAATTCCATTTTATTTTGCTATTTTTTGTTTAAGAGAGGTTGCGTGTGATTTTATTCAGTGTGTCGACATACAGGGTGGTTCTGTCGGTAGAATTTGCGATAATATTTACATTGGTATTTTCAATAATAGTTCTTTGGCGGCAGGCGGCTAAAAAGAAGAAAGAAAGCATACTGAAAGCCACCGAAAGACAATATGAAATCAATAAAAAAATAACGCAGCAATTAAACGACGGAAATTTTAAGCAAACGAAAATTATTTATCTCAACGATTGTACCGCATTCGATCGGGAAAATGACGGCAAAAAGTTTATAGCGATAGATAACGAAAATAAAAAAATCTGTTTTGTCGATTATCGCAAGGAAGAGCCGGTGATTGTCGATTTTGCCGAAATTCTGAACTATGAAATTTACGAAAACAGCGAGAAGCGTACACTCGGTTACGCACCTGTTTATAATTCCGGAAATTTCGGTTTTGGTATTTTGGGAGCGAATACGGAAGGGCTTTGCAACGAATTACGGTTGATTATAAGATTAAACAGATATGACGTTTCACAGATTTGTTACGATATTGTATTCGACGTCAGAGATTTGCGGATGACGCACGAGAAAAAGGCTACCTTATGGAACAAAATGTTAAATTGGAAAGTTTTTTACGGTGATATCGGCAAATCGTCGTCGTGCTATAAACAATGCGTTGCCACTTTGCAGGAAGTCGTGTCGTTTCTGGAAGTGGTGAAAAGCGAAAATTCAAAGAAATAATCTTGAAAAGACGTTCGGGTATATCAATTCCGGTCGTCTTTTTTCTTTCGTAAAGCGCGTAAATCGGTCGTAAAGCTATGGAACGCGCAAATTTTACGCATTAATTTCCTTAAATCGGTATTGACAAAGACCTGCCGATGTGGTATAATAATCATAGGCGGAAGGAGCTTTACTTCCGTCCTGAACAAAAATCCAAAATCTATATCAGGGGGTTACTTCTATGAAAATCGATTTTTTGTGCAGAAACTATGAAGCAAGCGACAAACTGAAAGACGTCATCACCAAAAAGGTTGACAGGCTGGACAAGTTTTTCGAGGACGACACGAAAGTCAAGATAGTCCTTAAAGAGGCAAACAACGTTCAGACCATGGAACTTACCATCGCGGTAAGCGGTGGCGTTCTCCGCGCGGAAGTCAGCGGCAAAAACATGTACGAACTCATCGATCTGGCTCTGCCCAAACTCGAAAAGCAAATCATCAAGCATCACGCAAAGATGAAGGATAAGAAGTTCAAGGTCAAGGACTTCGCAGGCGAAACCGAAAAGATGCCCGAACCCGAAAAACAGGTTGTGAGAAGCAAAGCGTTCGAGCTTACTCCCATGACCGTGGAAGACGCAATAGAAGAGATGGAACTCGTCGGACACGAGTTTTACGTATTCCTCAACCGCGCAACCGGCAACGTCAGCGTGCTTTACACGCGCCGCGACGGCAACTACGGCTTGATCGAAGGAATAAGATAAGCAAATAAAAGCCGAAAAGCGAGGAGTCGACCGCCAAAGTCGGCTCTTCCTTACGGTTAAAAGATAAAAGGAGTTATCACAATGAATTTAAGACTGGATTACAACAACATGATGACCGAGGCAATCGGCAGCGAAGGACTTGAAGAGGGCGTGTTTGAAAAAAACTCCGCACTCATCGGAAAGGCTTATAAAAACGTTATGGACAATCGCGGCAAGGGCTGGCAGGAATGGTGCGATCTGCCCTTCGTCAAGGACGATTATCTGGACGAAATGATTTCCTATTGCAACGGTATCCGCGAAAAAGCCGAATCGTTCGTAGTGTTCGGTATCGGCGGAAGCGCACTGGGTCCGATAGCCGTTTTGCAGGCGCTTATGCACCTTCATCACAACGAACTGCCCGCCGCAAAGAGAAAGGCGCCCAAATTCTACGTGGAAGACAACGTCGACCCCGAGAGAATGGCAGCTCTTTTAGACGTAATCGACATCAAAACCACGTATTTCAACGTCATCACCAAGAGCGGCGAAACCAGCGAAACTTTAAGCCAGTTCCTCATCGTGTACGATCTGCTTAAAAAGGCGCTCGGCAAGGAAGAGGCTAAAAAGCATATCGTCGTCACCACTTCGGACGGAAAAGGCACGCTTTACAACCTCGCTAAAACCGAAGGCTTCAAGCACTATGCCGTTCAGCCCGGCGTAGGCGGAAGATTCTCCGTTCTCTGCCCCGTAGGTCTGGTTCCGTTTGCCGTTATGGGCATCGATATCAAGGCTATGCTTAAAGGCGCGGCAGAAATGAGCAAGGCTTCGGCTATCGAAGACGTGAGAAAGAACCCCGCTCTTCTCAGCGCGTTCATGCAGTACGAAGAAATGAAACGCGGCAAGAACATCAGCGTTCTGATGCCCTATGCCGACAGTCTTAAATATATGGCAGACTTCTATTGCCAGATCTGGGCGGAATCGCTTGGTAAAGCAGTCGATTTCGACGGCAAAACCGTAAACGCAGGTCAGACCCCCGCAAAATCGCTGGGCGTTACCGATCAGCACAGCCAGGTTCAGCTTTACACCGAAGGTCCGTTCGACAAGGTAGTCACCTTCATCGGCGTGGACAACTATCGCGCAACCGAAGTTATCGCCGACGACAAAGACGTTGCCGCTTGCGACTTCTTGAAAGGTCACACCATGAACGAACTCATCAACTGCGAGAGAAAGGCAACCGAATATGCTCTCCGCAAGGCAAACAGAGCAAACTTTACCATCTATCTGCCCGAAGTCAACGCCGAAACCGTGGGCGAACTATTGATGTACTTCATGTACGAAACGGCATTTGCAGGCGCAATGCTCAATATCGACACGTTCAATCAGCCCGGCGTAGAAGAAGGCAAAAAAGCTACGTTCGCAATGCTCGGCAGAACCGGATACGAAGCAAAGCTTCAGGAAGTCAACGCCGCTAAAAAGTTTGACAAATACACTATTTAAGCGAAAAATCGTAAATTTACTCGCTTAAACGAGGAGAAATCATGAAAAAACTCAGTAAGTATCTCAAAAATACGTTGCTGCGCAAGTGCATCGCGGCGTGCCTGTACATCGTTATCGGCGTGCTGATGATCGCCGTCCGCGGCGCCGCACCCGCCTGGACCTGCCGTATCCTCGGCATCGGTCTGTGTGCGATAGGTATATACAACCTCGTCTATCATTTCGTGCAGAACGAGCTTATTATAGGGCTTCCGTGCGACGTTATGATGATAGTCGCCGGCATTTTGCTGGTGGTGCTTGCCGAATTCATTGCGGCTGTGGTTGCGATACTTCTGGGCGTGTTCATGATTTTCAAGGCGGTTTTCGGACTTCAAAGCGCGCTTATCGACAAGAAAGCCAATCTGCGCTCGTGGATAGTGGACTTCGTGTACGCGATACTCACGCTTATCATGGGCATTATGCTAATCATCCCTTCGACGGGACTGATCGACGGATTTGTGATTTTTCTCGGCATAGTGCTTATTGTTGACGGAGTAATGGGGTTGGTCGCGCTCGTTCTGTCGCTTGTTATGGACAGAAGAGGCGTAACCGACGACGATTGCGTTATCGGTGCCGAAACGCTCGATTCCACCGACGCCGACGACCACGACAATTAAACCGCAAAACATTTGAATATAACGAAAAACGACGGAGCATGTATTTTCTCCGCCGTTTTTTTAGATTGTTTTTGGGATAATGTGGCATCAGGAGCCTGAGGAATTGTTTTGTGAGGCGGCGGGAGCAAGCCCC